>DYDC01000086.1 GCA_020718125.1 Methylacidiphilum sp.
TTACGCATTACGTATTACCCCCTCACCTCCACCTTCACTCCCGCCCTCGCCAACGTCTCCGCCACGGTCGCGGCGAGGTTTGTGCAGAACTGGTGGCGTTTCTCCCCCATGAACTCGCCCTGCGGCGCGGTGAGGTGATTGCAGATGCTGTCGAGCGTGCCGTCGCTGCGTCGCTGGCCGCCGGGGCCGAAGGCGAGGCGTTTCTGCCATTGCTCGCGATGGTAGAAGACCGCCTCGCGCAGCTTGGGCGTGACGGGCGCGGTCGGGTCGGGGTCGCCGAGATACTGGCCGAGGACGAGTTCGCCGGCCTTGATGGCGCCGCATTCACCCTCGCCGGTGATGCCGCCGCGGCGCAACGCTTGGTAGGGCGCGGTCGGGAGGTTGACAGGTCTCCGCGAGGCAGATGCCGCACGAGCGGTGCGGCACTTGTTTGTCTTCGTAGAGCGTGAACGCCTTCTGCCGGGCCGCTGCAATCACCGGTTTTACTTCTTCTGGCATTGTGGCGGATTGGCGAGCAGTTCCTCGGCGACCTTGATCGCGTTGGCGGCGGTGAAGCCGAATTTCTCGGCGAGCACCTTCGCGGGCGCGCTCGCGCCGAAGCGGGTCATGCCGATGACCTTGCCGTGTCGGCCCACGTAGCGTTCCCAACCGAACGGCACGCCGGCCTCGATGGCGACCTTAGCCCGGACCTTCGGCGGCAGCACGCTGTCGCGGTAGTCGGCGGGTTGCTTCTCGAACAGGTCCCAGCTCGGCATCGAGACGACGCGGACGCGCTTGCCTTTGGCGGCAATCGCCTGACCGGCTTCGAGCGCGACCTGCACCTCGGAACCAGTGCCGATCAGGATCAACTCCGGCTCGCCCGGCGCGCTCTCCCACAGCGCGTAAGCGCCCTTCCGCACGCCGTCGGCCGGCGCGAACTTCGCGCGGTCGAGGACGGGCAGGTTCTGGCGCGTGAGGCAGAGGACGGTCGGCTGGTGGGTGTGCTCGATGGCCAGCGTCCACGCCACGGCGGTCTCGGTGGCGTCGGCGGGGCGCAGGACGCAGAGGTTTGGCATCGCACGGAGCGAGGCGAGATGCTCGATCGGCTCGTGGGTCGGGCCGTCCTCGCCGACGAAAATCGAGTCGTGGGTGAAGACGTAGATGACCTGCAGTTCGCTCAGCGCGGCGACGCGGATGCTCGGCCGCATGTAGTCGCTGAATACGAAGAACGTCGAGCCGAACGGGACAAGGCCGCCGTGATAAGCGATGCCGTTGAGGATCGCGCCCATGCCGTGCTCGCGGATGCCGAAGTGGAAGTTGCGGCCCTTGTGGTTGGTGGCGCTGAACTCGCCGTGTTCCTTCACCAGCGTCTTGGTGGACGGCGCGAGGTCGGCCGAGCCGCCGACGAGATTTGGCAGCACGCCAAAGAGCGCCTTCAGCACGTCGCCGCCGGAGCCGCGCGTGGCGCTGGGCTTTGTGCCGGTGAAGTTCGGCAGCTTTGCGCCGAGACCGGCGAGCGCCTTGCCGCTCCAGCAATGGTCCCAGAGCTTGGCCTTGTCTGGATGACGCTGCCGCCATGCGTCGAACCTCTTGGTCCATTCCTTCTCGGCCAGTTCGCCCTGCAACTTGTGTTCGGCGAAGAACTCCCGCACGCGGTCGGGCACAAGGAACGCCGGCTCGACGGGCCAGCCGACGGCCTCCTTGGCGGCCTTGATCTCCTCGTGGCCCAGCGGTTCGCCGTGCGACGCCGCAGTGTTCGCTTTCGTCGGCGCGCCTTTGGCGATGGTCGTCGTTGCGACGATGATGTGCGGCTTGTTCGGGATGGCCTGCGCGGCGCGGATGGCATGTTCGACTGCGGCGTGGTTGTGGCCGTCCACGCGCTGGACGTGCCAGCCGTAGGATTCAAACCGTTTGCCCACATCCTCGCTGAACGCGAGCGAGGTGTTGCCCTCGATGGTGATGTGGTTGGAGTCGTAAAGGAAGAGCAGCTTGCCGAGCTGGAGATGGCCGGCGAGCGAGCACGCCTCGTGCGAGACGCCCTCCATCAGGTCGCCGTCGCTGACGATGGCATAGGTCCAGTGATTGATGAGCGGCGCTTCGCCGTGGATTTTGAACATCTCGCCAAGGATCTTCTCGGCGATGGCCATGCCGATGGCGTTGCCGGCGCCCTGGCCCAGCGGGCCGGTGGTGGCCTCGACGCCGGGCGCGACGCGGAATTCCGGATGGCCGGGCGTGATCGAACCCCATTGGCGGAACTGCTGGAGTTGTTCCATCGGGACGTTGTAGCCGGAGAGATGCAGCATCGAGTAGAGCAGCATCGAGCCGTGGCCGGCGGAGAGCACGAACCGGTCGCGGTTGGGCCATTGCGGATGGGAGGGCGAATGACGCATGAACTCCGTCCAGAGGACGAAGGCCATGTCCGCGGTGCCCATGGGCATGCCGGGATGGCCGCTCTCGGCCTTCTGCACGGCATCCACCGCGAGGAACTTGATGGTGTTGACGACGAGATTGTCGAGGTCGGCGCCATGCGCGCCTTTGCCATGGTCAGATGATGTGGTCATGATGGTGTCTCCAAAAAACGCGCTGACTATAGGGACGAGCGCGGGCGATACAAGAGCAAAGCAACGTGACCGGGCGACCCAGACATATCGTCTTCCGTTGGCTGCCCGATTCCGTAATGAACCGGGCTTTAGCGTTGACGGTGGCGGGGGGCAACCCTAATATCCCGCGCTTCAAATCCCGGGCCGACCGGGCACATCAGAGTGTCCCGGTTCGCTGATAACGGCCCGAAACCGAACCTTGAAGGCGGTCGGGCGATGCCGGCAGAACGGCGCCGCCCCCAGCCAGAGGAACTTATGAGCAAACTTTCTATCGCGGACCTGAAGGATTTGCGCGGCAAGCGCGTGCTGGTGCGTGCGGACTACAACGTGCCGCTTGACGAGAAATGCGCCATTACCGATGAGACGCGCATCAAGGAGACGATCAAGACCATCGAGTTCCTGACAGAGCGCGGGGCGAAGGTGATTTTGACGAGTCACATGGGTCGGCCCGATGGCAAGCGCGTCGAGAGCATGAGCCTGCGGCCAGTGGCGGCCCGGCTGGAGGAGCTGCTGAAGCGGCCCGTGGCGTTTGTGGACGACTGCGTCGGCGAGAAGGTCGCCAAGACCGTCGGTGCGATGCAGCCCGGCGACGTGGTGCTGCTGGAGAACACCCGCTTCTACACCGAGGAGGAGGACAATGACGTCGAGTTCGCCAAGAAGCTCGCCAGCGTCGGCGACATCTACGTCAACGACGCGTTCGGCACGGCGCACCGCGCGCACGCCTCGACGGCAGGCGTCTGCAAGTTCATCGAGACGTGTGCGGCCGGCTTCCTGTTGCGGAAGGAGTTGAAGTTTCTCGGCGAGGAGCTGTCCAGCCCGGAGCGGCCGTTTCTGGTCATCCTTGGCGGCGCGAAGGTCAGCGACAAGATCGGCGTTATCACCAGCCTGCTCGCCAAGGCCGACGGTTTCATCATTGGCGGCGCGATGGCCTACACTTTCCTGAAGGCGCAGGGTTTCGGCGTCGGCAGCTCGCTGGTGGAGGAGGACAAGCTCGGCCTAGCGAAGGAGATGCTCGCGAAGATCCAGGCGCTCGGCGCGAAGTTCCATCTGCCCGTTGACCACATCGTCGCGCAGAAGGTCGAGACGCCCGTGCCCGGCCAGAAGAAGTCGAAGGTCGAGTTCAAGAACCCTCACCAGAGCGCCGACGCCTCCATCGAGGTCGGTTTCTGCGGCGTGGACATCGGCCCGAAGACAATCGAGAGGTATCGCGCCGAACTGATGCAGGCCAAGACCATCGTCTGGAACGGCCCGATGGGTGTTTTCGAGATCCCGGAGTATTCGACCGGCACGTTCGAGGTCGCCCGCATCGTCGCGACGGCCACGCAGGCCGGCGCCAAGAGCATCATCGGCGGCGGCGACAGCATCAAGGCCATCAAGAAGGCCCAGGTCGGCGACAAGGTCACGTTCATCAGCACCGGCGGCGGCGCGAGCCTCGAGTTCCTCGAAGGCCGCGAGTTGCCCGGAGTGGCGGCGCTCTCCGACAAGTAGTAATCTCAAATCACCTCCATGGACAAAGCTCGTAAACTTTTCATTGCTGGCAACTGGAAGATGAACAAGACGGTCGCCGAGGGCCTCGACCTCGCGAAGGACCTTAAGCGCGACCTCGCCCTCGTGCGCGACGTGGATGTCGCGGTCTGCCCGCCGTTCACCGGCCTCTACCAGATCGGCCAGTTCCTCGATGGCTCCAACATCAAGCTCGGCGCGCAGGACATGTATTGGGACAAGTTCGGCGCGTTCACCGGCGAGGTGAACGCCGCGATGCTCAAGGATGTGTTTTGCGCCTGCGTGATCCTCGGCCACAGCGAGCGCCGACAGTTCTTCCACGACACCAACGAGACGGTCAATAAGAAGACCAAGGCCGCGCTCGCGGCGCGCCTGAAGCCGATCGTCTGTGTCGGCGAGACGCTCCAGGAGCGCGAGAGCGGTCGCACGGAACTGGTCGTGAAAGATCACGTCACCGGCAGCCTCGCAGGGCTGAAGGCGGAGGAACTGGTCGAGATCACCATCGCCTACGAGCCGGTCTGGGCCATCGGCACCGGCAAGACCGCCACGACGCGGCAGGCGCAGGAGGTCCATGCGTTCATCCGCAAGCTGCTGGCTGACATGAGCGATTCGAGCACTGCCGCGCGCATCCGCATCCAGTATGGCGGCAGCGTGAAGCCCGCCAACGCGAAGGAACTGCTCGGCCAGCCCGACGTGGACGGTGCGCTGGTGGGCGGCGCGAGCCTGGTGGCGCGCGATTTCGTGGACATCATCAACAACGCGAGGAGCTAGTCATGGTTTTTTTCATTGGACTGATGCTGACGGTGCAGGTGCTGGCGTGCCTGTTCATGATCCTGATCGTGCTGATGCAACCGTCGAAGGCCGACGGCGGCCTCGGCGCGGCATTCGGCAGCGGCGCCACCGACACGCTCTTCGGCGCCCGCACGGGCAATATCCTGACCAAGGCCACGGTCTGGCTGGCGGTGATCCTGTTCGTCAATTCGATCCTGCTCGGCTTCCTCTTCTCGCGGCAACAATCGGCAGTGCTGGATGCCGTCAAAAAGGCGCCACCTGCCGCGGCGCAGAAGGCCGAACCGGTTGCCAAGGACAAGAAAGCGGTTGCGCCCGCTACGGAGTCGAAGGCCGCCGCGCCGGAGAAGCCGGCGACGACGAGCACCGAGCCGGCGAAGCCGGCCGCGCCCGCGTCCGCGCCAGCAGCGAAGTGAAGCAAGGCCGAAGGCCGGGGGTCGAAGGCTGAAGGAAGTCCGAAAACCGAAATAAGAAACGGGTTTGTTAAGGAAGGTTTTCGGCAGGACAGTTTTTCGAATGGCTGCCAGCAGTTTGCCAAACGCGGATCGCGTAGCGAAGCATTTGTGCTTCGGCCTTCAGTTTCGTCTTCTGTCTGCCCTGACGTTCCTCCTGTCTCTCATTACCGCCTGCGGCGGCTCGCCGAACCCCGGCGGCAAGCCCGGCGAGATGGTCTATTACAGCGAGGGTGGCGACATCAAAGGCTTCGATCCCGTCCGCGCCAGCGATGTGGACAGCGCGCTGGCGGTCTATAAAATCTACGAAGGGCTGGTCGAATACGACTACCTCTACCGGCCCTACCGCGTCGTGCCGGTGCTGGCCGAATCACTGCCGGAGATTTCCGCCGACGGACTGACCTACACCTTCAAGCTCAAGAAGGGCGTCCGTTTCCAAGACGACCCGTGTTTCCCCGGCGGCAAGGGCCGCGAAGTCACGGCGGAGGATTTCATCTACAGTTTCAAGCGGTTGATGGACGCCAAGAACCTCGCCACCGGCTCGTGGGTCTTCGCCGGACACGTCCTCGGCGTGGACGAATGGAGCAAGGCCAGTGAAGACCGCGGCAAACCCACCGACTACACGCGGCCGATCCAAGGTTTCGAGGCGCCCGACCGTTACACGCTTCGCATCCGGCTCAAGGACCCGTATCCGCAACTGCTCTGGGTGCTGACGATGCAATACACCTTCGCCATGCCGCGCGAGGCCGTCGAGTTCTACAAGGACGACCTCCTCAACCATCCCGTCGGCACCGGCCCGTATCGGCTCAAGCGTTGGCAGCGCAACTACCGCATGGAGTTCGAGCGCAACCCGGCCTTCCACGGCCAGCTTTACCCAAGCGAGGGCGCGCCGGGCGACCGCGAGAAGGGCCTGCTCGCCGACGCCGGCAAACCGCTGCCGTTCATTGACCGCATCATCCTTTACAACGTCCGCGAGTATTACACATGGTGGCAGATGTTCCTGCGCGGCCAGATTTTCAGCGTCGGCATCAGCAAGGACTACTTCAACAAAGTCGTCAACACCGACCTCGAACTGACGCCCGACATGGTCAAGCGCGGCATCGTGCTCCGCAAAGAGCCGCAGATGGATGTCTTCTACCTCGGCTTCAACTGGGAAGACCCTGTCGTCGGCAACGGCAAGACGACCGAGGAAGCCGAGCGCCATCGCAAGCTGCGCCGCGCCATCGCCTGCTCGTTCAACCAGGAGCAGATCAAGGAGACCTACGCCGGCCGCATGATTCCCGCCGCCGGCCCGATCACCCCCGGCACGACCGGCTACGACCCGGCCAAACCTTACCCGTGGAAATTCAATCTCGACCTCGCGTGCAAGCTGCTCGCCGAGGCCGGTTATCCCGATGGCAAGGACGCCCGCACCGGCAAGCGGCTGCGTCTGTCGCTCGACATGGGCGGCGCCGGCGACGCCGAGACGCGGCAGTTGGGCGAGATGTATGTCAACTTCGTGCGCCAGACCGGCGTCGAGATGACCATCAACTTCTCGCTTCAGCCCGAGCACTGGCGGAAGCTTGAGCGCAAGGAAACGCAGATGTTCAGCAGCGGCTGGGTGATGGACTACCCCGACGCGCAGAACGTCCTGCAGCTCTGGTATGGCCCGAACGAATCGCCAGGCGTCAACCACTGCAACTACAAGAATCCCGAGTTCGACAAGCTCTACCAGCGCATCCTGACCATGCAGAACTCGCCCGAGCGGACGGCGATCTACAAGCAGATGGTGGACATGATTGTGGACGATTGCCCCGGCGTGTTCATGTTCCACCGCTTGACCTACGCGCTCTTGCGCGACTGGGTGGTCAATTTCAAACCGCACGATTTCCCGTATCCGAATGTGAAATTTTACAAGGTGCTGAAACATTGACAAAGAAGTAATGCGTAACGAGTAATGCGTAAGGTCTGTAGTCGGTGGCCACGCATTACGCATTACGCATTACGCATTACAAACATGACCGCCTACATCATCCGCCGTCTCTTGACCGTGATTCCGATCACGCTCGGCGTGCTGTTGCTGGTCTTCACGATTTACCGTGTCATCGGCGGCGACCCGGCGGTGCGGTTGGCTGGAAAAAACGCCACGCCGGCGAAGATCGAGCAGATTCGGAAACAGTTCGGCTACGACAAACCGAAGTTCTTCAACTGGCAGGAAGCGGCAAAGACGGGCCAGCCGATGGCGGTCTTTGACTCGCAGTTCTGGCAGGTCGTCCGGCAGTTCGCCCAATTCGAATTCGGCAAATCGCTCCAGAGCAACCAGCGCATCTCCCGCATGATGGCCGACGGCGTCGTGCCGTCACTCTGCATCACCACGCCGATTTTCCTGATTGAGATCACCGTCGCCATCGCGCTGGCACTGCTCTGCGCGTTCTACAGGAACACCTGGCTCGACCGGACGTTCGTCGTCATCTCCATCGTCGGCATGAGCATCAGCGGTCTCGTTTACATCATGCTCGGCCAGTATTTCTTCGCCTTTAAGCTTGGCTGGTTCCCGGTGTGGGGATTCGAGGGCGTCAACTACGTGCTCCTGCCAGTCGCCATCGGCGTCGTCGCCGGCATCGGCGGCAGCCTGCGGTTCTACCGCACCATCATGCTCGACGAGATGTATCAGGACTACGTCCGCACCGCGTTCGCCAAGGGCGCTTCGCAGCGGCAGGTTCTCTTCAAGCATGTCCTGAAGAACGCGGCCATCCCGATCCTGACCAACGTCGTCGTCGCCATCCCGTTCCTCTACACCGGCTCGCTGATGCTGGAGAGCTTCTTCGGCATCCCCGGCCTCGGCCGCATGACCGTGGACGCCATCTACACCGGCGATGAGCCGGTCTTGTTCGCGATGGTGTTCATCGGCTCGGTCATCTTCGTCATCGCAAACCTGATCACCGACCTCTGCTACACGTGGGCCGACCCGCGCATCCGACTGCAATGAACGCAACTCAATCAACCAGAATTCAGATGGCAAAATCATTGGGGGCAAAATCATGTTTTTATGATTTTGCCAAACATGATTTTGCCCTCCGTTGCGTCTCTCGCGCCAACCCATGACCGACACCGCCACCAACCCAGCCGCGCTCGCCGCGAAGCCCCAGACCCTCTGGAGCACCGCGTGGCGGCAGTTCCGCCGCAATCGGCTGGCGGTCATCTGCCTCGGCATCGTGGCGGTCTATCTCGGCATCTTCCTCTACGCGGAAACGGTCTATTGGGTCGCCAAGGCCCGCGATGTCATCCCGTCCTACAAAGTTGCCGACTTCGCCGCCCGCAACGCGCATCCCTCCGCCACCCACTGGATCGGCGCCGACTTCGCCGGTCGCGACAATCTCGCGCAGCTCATCCAAGGCGTCCGCATCGCGTTCGAGATCGCATTTCTCACGAGCGCCATCCTCATCCCGCTCGGCTTCCTGCTCGGCGCGCTCGCGGGCTACTTTGGCCGCTGGGTGGACAACACCATCATCTGGCTCTACTCGGTCGTGGACTCGGTTCCCAGCATCCTCTCGATCATCTCCATCAGCTACGTCGTCGGCCGCGGCATGAAGGGCATCGTTATCGGCATGGGCCTCGTCGCGTGGGTCGGCCTTTGCCGCCTCATCCGCGGCGAATACCTCAAGCACAAGCAACGCGCCTACGTCGCCGCCGCGCGCGCCCTCGGCGCGGGCCATCTCACCGTGATGTTCCGGCACATCGCGCCCAACGTGCTGCACATCATCATCATCGTGTTCACGCTCGCCTTCCCGCGGTTCATCCTGACCGAAGTCATCCTGAGCTACCTCGGCGTCGGCATCACCGGCGAGCCGAGCTGGGGCGTGATGATCAACGACGCCAAGCAGCGCCTCTGGCTCGGCGTCTGGTGGGAACTCGGCGGCGCCACCGCCGCGATGTTCTTCCTTGTGCTCGCCCTAAACATCGTCGGCGACGCCCTGCGCGACGCGCTCGACCCGAAACTGAAGACGGCGGA
>DYDC01000087.1 GCA_020718125.1 Methylacidiphilum sp.
GCGCGGTGCTCGGCCGGGAGCGGGTGCGCTGCGTGACCTACTGCGACGAACTGCACGGCGGCTATGGTTTCAGCCGCCAATGGGTGAATCCAGCGGCCGACCTTTTCATTGGCGCCGTGCCGGAGACGTGCGAGGCCGCGATCGGCTGTGGCATGGCGCCGGACAAGACATTCGTCGGCGGCTTCGTGACCCGGCGCTTCTTCCATGACCCGGCGCCGAGCGGGGCGGAACGGGACACATTCATCCGCGAGCAACTGCAATTCGACCCGCAGCAATTCATTCTCTTGCTGATGGCCTCCGCCCACGGCGCGCAGAATCACATCCGGTTTTTGGAGGCGTTAAAGCGACACCGCGTAGATGTGCAGGTGGTTGCGCTCTGCGGCGACTCGGCACAGGCGCAAGTAGCCGTCTCAACATGGGCCAGTGCCAGTTCGTCGTTGCCTGTGCGCGTGCTGCCGCACGATGCGGACATCGGCTGCTTGATGCGTGTCGTTTCGGCCGTCGTGGCGCGGCCCGGTGCCGGCTCCACCAGCGAGGCTATCGTCAGCGGCTGCCCGCTGTTGCTCAATTGCCTGGGCGGGCTGATGCCGCAGGAGATGATCAACGTGAAGTTCTGCCGCAAGCACGGGTTGGCTGAGACGATCCGGCGGGCCGACGATCTGGCGCAGTGGGTTGCCGCGTGGAAGAAAGACCCGGCGTTGCTCGGCGGCATTCGCCAGCGAATGGCCGCCGTCTGCCCGCCGGGCGGTCCGCGCGAGATTCTGCAAACACTCGTGGCGCTCGCGGCTCAGAGCCGGTAGAAGCGGCGGAGCGCCCGCTCCATCCAGCGCGCGGGTAACAAGCGTGCCGCCAGAGGGGCGAGTCGCGCCTGGGCGAATCCGCCCACCACAACCACCGGCGGCGGGTCTTCATCCTGGAGGATGCGCCACACGACTTCGGCCACGCGTTGTGGCGGCGGCGCGGCGGCCATTTCGCGCAGTTGCGTCTCCCACACGGCATCCTGACGCGCGCGGTCCGGGCCGGCGGCTTCCGCGCCCACGCGTTTCACGGAACCGCCAAAGGGCGTGTTGATATCGCCGGGCCGCACATCCACGACGCGGACGGAGGCGCCGGCCAGTTCCAGCCGCAGGCACTGGCTGAAGATGCTGAGCGCGGCCTTCGCGGCGCTGTAGGCGGCCATGAATGGAATGGGAAACGTTCCCGCGAGCGAGGTGATGTTGATGATTGCGCCGCGCGGACGCTGGCACAGATGCGGCACGGCGAGCCGTATGAGTTCCATCGGGCCGTGGACGAGCAGTTGGAACTGTTCGCGCTCCAGTTCCGCCGGGACCGCGGTGGCTGGCCCGAACACAGCCGATCCGGCGTTGTTGATCAGCACGTCAAATCCGCGCGCTTCTTCGAACGCCTGGGCAAACCCTCGACGGATGGAATCGTCGCGGGCGAGATCCATCTGCACGCCGTGGAACCGGGGGAATTGCGGAAGTCTGGAAGCATCGCGCGACGTGCCCCAGACCTCGCAGCCGCGCGCGGTGAGCAGGCGCGCGGTTTCCAGACCGATGCCGGAACTGGCGCCGGTCAGCAGGACCTTCATCTGTGACTCGTCAGCCATTTTCCCACCGGCGAAGGGCGAGACAAACGTTGGTGCCGCCGAAGCCGCTGGAGTTGCTCAGTGCGGTTCGTGGCGTTTCGGGGATCGGCTGGGTGACGATGGGAATGCCGGCGCATTCCGGGTCCAGTTCGGTGATGTGCGCGGAAACCGGCGTGAACCGTTCCTGCAATGCAAGGCAGCAGAAGGCGGCCTCCATCGCGCCGGCCAGCGACAAGCCGTGGCCGGTCAGGCTCTTGGTGCTGCTGACGAACGGCATCCTGCCGCCGGCAAACACCTGGCGGATGGCGCGGCATTCGGCCACGTCGCCGGCAGATGTGGAAGTGGCGTGGGCGTTGATGTAGTCCACATTGCCGGGTTTCACACGCGAGTCCAGCAGTGACTCTCGCATGGCCCGCACCAGGCCCTCGCCGTTGGGTTCGGGGGCGATGACGTTGTAACCGTCGGAGGCCTGTCCCCAGCCGAGCACTTCGGCGCAGATGGGTGCGCCGCGGCGGCGCGCGTGGTCCAGGTCCTCGACCACAAGCACGCAGGCGCCGCCAGTGCCGACGAAGCCGTCGCGCTTGATGTCGAAGGCGCAGGGGGATTTCTTCGGGTCGGTCTGCACGCTGAGCGCGCGGATGCCGGCGAATGGGAGAATGGTGAACTTGTTGCAGTCCTCGGCGCCGACCACGAACACGATGTTCTGACGCCCCTGCCGGATTAGATCCGTCGCCAATCCCAACGCATGCGCGGAGGACGAGCACGCGCTGGAACAGCCCAGGGAACCGCCCTTGATCTTGAAACAGGCGACCAGATTGATGTAGAGCGAGCCGGGAATGCTGTTGACGATGGCCATGGGGGGACAACGACTCACGCCGCGCGTGACCATGGCGTGGAGGTTCTCATAGGCCATCCGCATGGAGCCGCCGGAGGCGCACATCAGGCCGGTGCGCGGGCTGGAAACCAGGTCAGGCGCCAGTTGTGCCGCCCGCACCGCCTGCTGCATCGCACAGAAGGCGTAGAGCGAGTTGGGAGCCATCGGTCGCAACTGTTCGCGCGTGAGTTGATAGTCGGCCGGATAGCTCCAGTCCTCGAATTGCGCCGTTGGAAAACCGAATCCCTTGACGGTGCCCGCCAGCTTCACCGGCACATCGGCGCCGGCGAACTCCGGGAACAGCTCCACGCCGGTGCGGCAATCGCGCAAGTTGCGCAACACTTCTTCGCGGCTGTTGCCAATGCTTGTGATGAACCCCAGTCCTGTGACAACAGCCCGTTTCATGGGTGGCATGGCTTGCGCGTGATCAAGCGTCCGGCCCGTTGGAGGCCGACGACGGCCCCGGCTCCAACTGCTCGCCGAACGCCAGCACCAGCCGGTCAATCACGGCCACGCGGGCACCGTTGGAACTGGCCGTGCAACTGAAGATGGCTACCGGGTCGCGGAGCTTGACCAGCTTCCCCTCGAACGTCAGTCGCTGGCCGGGCCGGGTCTTGCGATACACGTGCGCGCCGTCCAGCGAGGCGAAAAACACGTGGTTGGGCTTGATCTCCTTGGACAGCAACCTGGGAGCTTTTTCAAGCACCCACAGGCACGCGGCCTGCCCCATCGCCTCGAACAACACAGACGCGGGAAAGATCGGCTCATCTTTGAAGTGCCCCGAAAGGAAAAACTCGCTGCCTTTGATCTGATACTCGGCCCTGACGGTCTCATCGCCCAGCTCGGCGGTGTCCAGAAACAGAAACGGCGGCTGTTGCGGCAGCACCAGCGCGATATGCTCGCGGCTATACTGCTTGGCGGCCGGCACCGCTTGCGCCCCCGTGATCTTGGCGTGCAGGAACTGATTGAGATTGCCCAGGGTGCGGATTTCCCGGAGCTCCTCGTTCTTGATGTGCAGCCCCAGCACCTCCTCGATCGAGACTACGATCTCCAACAAAGTCAGTGAGTCCAGTCCCAGATCGTCCACAAGACGCGTGGCCTCGCTCGCGTCCTTCAGCGACAGCCGCGCCGTGGACGGCTGGTAACGCTCGATCAGCCCATACACAACCGTCGGGACGGCCGTGAGGTCGCCCTTTTCGCGAAAGCGAATGGCCGCCTCGATCGTTTCCGTGCTGCACCGTCGAAGCCCTTCCTTCAAATCAGCCAGTTCTTTTTCTGTCAAAGCCATGATTGTCGTTCTGCATCGCGGAAATCCACCCGCAGCGCGCGCAGACAATACCAGTTTGAAAGGAAAAGCAATTGGATTTTCCCTCCTCCATGCGCTTGCGCTTTTACTGCGGTCGGGCGGCGGAAAGGAGCGGTTACATCGGGCGCGCCCCGCCATGCGGCAACAGCGGGCGCAGGGGGCATGTCGCACATCGTGGCTCTCGCGACAGGCAGTAGTGCTTGCTCGCGGCGACGATCAGGGCGTGGTATTCGTTGAACAGCCGGGCACGGGGCGAGTGGCGGGTGCTGAGCCGTGACATGCCGGAGGGAGGATGGCCGGTGGGGAGGGGGATTTGAGATTTCTGATTTCTGATTTCTGATCTTGGATTGGCGGTCAGTGATTGCTCAAACATCGCCTTCACGTCGTGGTAGTCGGGATCGCGATGCGCCCAGCCGTGGCGGATGAGAATGCGTCTGGTGTAAGCGTCCACGACGAAGCTTTCGTGGCCGCCGGCGTAGAGCAGCATCGAGTCGGCGGTCTCCGGGCCGATGCCGTTGACCGCGAGCAGTTGCTCGCGCAGGACCGTCGTTGGCAGGTGGAACATTCGTTCCAAGTCGCCGTGAAACTCGCTGCGCAGAAAATCCAGAAATGAGCGCAGCCGCCGGGCCTTGACGTTGAAGTAGCCGGCGGGGCGGATGAGCGTGGCCAGCCGGTGATGCGGCAAGGCGCGGAGCCGATGCGGCGAGAGGACGCGGGCACAGCGAAGGTTGACGATGGCCTTCTCGACATTGGTCCACGCAGTGTTCTGTGTGAGGATCGCGCCGACGCAGACCTCGAACGGCGTGTCAGCCGGCCACCAGCGTTGCGGGCCGAAGTGGCGGGAGAGGAGACGGAACGCGGAACGTGAAACGTGAAACGTGAAACGTGAGGTGTCTTGCGTGGCCGCCTTCACTTTTTACGGTTCTCGTTTCACGCGCTACGCCACCGCGTTGCGCCGCGGCTCGCTGCGACGGCGATCGAGTTCCTTGAGAATGCGCTTGCGCAGGCGGAGGTTCTTCGGGGTTGCCTCCACGAACTCGTCCGGGCCAATGTATTCGAGGCAGCGCTCCAGGCTCATCTTCAGCGGCGTTTCAAGCTGGATGCCCTTGCCATCGCCCTGGCTGCGCATGTTGGTGAGCTTCTTCACGCGGCAGACGTTGACCGCGATATCTTCCGGACGGCCGGTCTCGCCGACGATCATGCCGGTATAGACCTCTTCGCCGGGGCCGATGAACATCCGTCCGCGTTCCTGGATGTAGTCGAGCGCGTAGCTGGTGGCGATGCCCGTCTCGGTGGCGGTGAGCACGCCGCCACGCCGCGTGTCAATCTCGCCGCGGACGGGGCCGTATTCCTTGAACAGGTGCGACATGACGCCGGTGCCGCGGGTCAGGTTCATCAGGTCGGTCTCAAGGCCGATGAGGCCGCGTGTGGGGATGAGCGCCTCGACGGTGACGTGGGCCGGCCCATCGCCGTGGCTGGCGTGGTGTTCCATGTTCGTGATCTCGGCCTTGCGGCTGGCAAGGTTCTGCATGATGTCGCCGAGCTGCTCCTGCTGAATCTCGACCCAGAGCGTCTCGATCGGCTCCAGCAGTTCGCCGCCCTTGCCCTTGCGGTAGATGACCTCCGGTCGGGAGACCAGCGCCTCAAAGCCCTCGCGCCGCATCTGCTCGACGAGGACGGCGATCTGCATCTCGCCGCGAGCGCTGACGATGAAGGTGTTGCCGTCATCGGTGTCGGCCACCGAAAGGCTGATGTTGGTGCGCGTCTCGCGGTGGAGGCGGTCGCGGATGTTGCGGGCGGTGACAAACTTCCCCTCGCGGCCAGCCAGCGGGCCGTTGTTGACGCAGAACTGCATCTGGATCGTCGGCGGGTCAATCTCCACGAACGGGACCGGCTCGCGCTCCTCGCTGTCGCAGATGGTCTCGCCGATGGAAATCTCCTCGAATCCCGCCAGCCCGACGATGTCGCCCGCGGCGGCCTCCTCCAGTTCGATGCGCTGGAGACCCGTGAAGGAGTATAGCTTTGTCACCCGGGCGCGTTCACGGCGACCGTCCTTGTGGATGCAGACCACCGAGTCGTCCATCTTGATCTTGCCGCCGTAAATCTTGCCGAGCGCGATGCGGCCGACGTAGTCGGAGTAGTCGAGGTTGGCGATGGGAATCTGGAGCGGCGCGCTGTCGTCGGCCTTCGGCGGCGGGACGGACTTGATGATCGCCTCAAACAGCGGAGTCATGTCGGTGTTCGTGTCCTTGAGGGAAAGCTTCGCGAAACCGCCCTTGGCGCTGGCATAGACGGTGGGGAAGTTCAGCTGGGCGTCGTGGGCGTGCAGCTCGAGCATCAGGTCCACGACCTTGTCGTGGGCGCCGACCGGGTCGGCATTGGGACGGTCAATCTTGTTGACGACAACGATGGGCATGAGGCCGGCATCGAGCGCCTTGCGCAGCACGAACCGCGTCTGCGCCTGCGGACCGTCGAAGGCGTCCACCACGAGCAGGCAGCCGTCCACCATCTTCATGATGCGCTCGACTTCGCCGCCAAAGTCGGCGTGGCCCGGTGTGTCCACGATGTTGATCTTGTAGGTCTCGCCGTCAGCGGCGTGATATTGGAAGCTGGCGTTCTTGGCCTTGATGGTGATGCCCTTCTCGCGCTCGAGATCCATCGAGTCCATGAGGCGCTCCTCGGAGGCCTTGGCCTCGTTGGCGCGGAAGGTGCCGGACTGTTTCAAGAGACAGTCCACCAGCGTGGTCTTGCCGTGGTCCACGTGGGCGATGATGGCGATGTTGCGGATCGTGCGCATGTAAAATAAAAACGCCACCGAGCCAAAAACAACACCGAACAACCTGCATGGTGCTGTGTGTTTCGGTGGCGAACGCGCGAAACTATGCGGACGGGCGGGCGCGCTGTCAAACCTTCTTCCGGGTGAAAGCCCTGCTGGGCCGGGGCAGCCTTCTTGAAATCGGCGAAGGGCGTGGAGGCAATTTGTCGGGCGGATGGCGCGCGGCCGAAGCGCCGGCCGGGAGGGCGCGGTGGAGTGCCGCTGCTTGCCGTGTGGCAAGGCCCTCGGGTGAAAGCCCTGCTGGGCCGGGGCAGCCTTCTTGAAATCGGCGAAGGGCGTGGAGGCAATTTGTCGGGCGGATGGCGCGCGGCCGAAGCGCCGGCCGGGAGGGCGCGGTGGAGTGCCGCTGCTTGCCGTGTGGCAAGGCCCTGTCGCCTTGGAGTTCCGGCTGCCGCGCCTTCCTTGCTGGATGATCTACTTCAGCGACACCGGCCCCAGTCGCACCTCCATGGTCGGTTGGAGGATGAAGTCCTTGACGTTCCTGCGCACCACCACCCTATCCGTAGCGTGCGCCAGCGGCACCAATGGCAACCGGTCGCGCAGCGTGGCCAGCACACGCCGATATATCCCCAGCCGTTTCCGTGCATCCATCTCGGTGCGGGCTGCGGCGATGGCCGCTGACAGCTCCTCGTCGCCGTGGGACGATGCAAGGATCGCCCCGCCGGCTGCCAACGCCTGCGGATCCAGCATCGAGAGGAAACTGACCGGGTCGCCGTTGTTGCTGGCGCAACCGTGCAGGGCCAGATCGTATTGGCCGGCGCGCAGGGAGTCCAGGTGCGCGCTGAATTCGTTGGTGACGATTTCGATCTTAAGCCCCGTCGTTTCAAGGTCAGCCTTCACCATCTCGGCGGCGCGGACCGGGTCTGGCAGATACGGCTGCGGATGCGCCATGACGTGGAGCTTCAGCGGCGGCCACTCCACGCGCTCGGTGACGTTGGTTTCAATGGTGATCGGCAGGCCGAAGAGGTCGTTGGTGGCAACCTTGACGGTCTTGGTGACCATCTGCATCTGTGCGATGAGGTTGCGCGCCTGCTCCACGTCGAACGGCGGCTCCCCGGTCTGGTCAACAAGATTGGTGTTGGGTGGCTTGGCGCCGGTGAGTCCCGCCGCCCGGATGCCATCGCTGATTATGTCCTCAACGACTGGCGGCGGCAGCACGCTGTGGGCCTCGACTCCTGCGCCACGATACACTACCTCCGCGAACACCGGTTTCTTCAGCGCCGCTGACGCCATGCGCCGGAGCAGCACGTTTGTCATCGGCTCCTTGCGGCAGTTGAACGCCAGGTAAGCCACATTCAATCCCGGCGCCTGCGCCAGACGCAGGTTTGCGTCGGCGGTGATGATGGGGAGGCTGTTCGGATCCGGGCTGTCCATCGCGTGTGCGCCGCCTTGCGCGCTCTGCACCAACGCCAGCCGCGTGGCGTTGTCCGGCGCCACCTTGAACACCGCGCGCCCAAGTTTCGGTTTCTTGCCCCAATATTCCAGGTTTGCATCGAGGACGATCTTCTCGTTTGGCAGCCATTCCTTGAACTTGAACGGCCCGGTGCCGACCGGATGCCGCTGCATTCCCTCCCCGTAGTCAGCCAGCGATTTCGGGCTGACGATGGAGGCGGGGAAAATCGCAAGGCTGGCCAGCAGCGCCGCATTGGGTCTCTTCAGTTTGAACTGCAGCCGCTGGACATCCAGCGCCCGCACCTCCTCGATGTCCCCGTAAAGCGCCTGCCAGAAGGGAAACCGGGCGTTCGCGAAATGTCCCGGCGCCTTGGCGTCCATCTGCCGGCGGAAACTCCACGCCGCCGCCTCCGCCGTCAGCGGCGTGCCGTCGTGAAACTTCACCCCCTCGCGTATCGCGAAAAAGATGAGGCAGCCGTCGGCGCTGATGCTCCAGCTTTCCGCCAGGCACGGTTCCACCCGCAACGTGCCGCTCTTGAACCGCACCAGCCCCTCGCAGACATTGTTGAGCACCTTTGCGCTCTCGGTGTCATCCACGTCTGCCGGGTCGAGCTTCTGCGCGTCCGCGGCGCACGCGTAAACGAAGGTCTTCATCCCGGCTGCAGCCCTCTGTGCGCTGCAACCGACGACGTAGAGCGCCCCGATGACGCCAAACATCAGGACGATGAAAATAACCAGCAGATTCCGACTGCGCATGGCCGCTGACTATAGCAGCGGTCGCCCGCGTGGAAAGCGGGAAGTGTCGCTCAGATCTCAACCGGGCGCATCTTGACGCTGCCCCCGACCCCCCACAAGTCCCCGACGGCGGGCGGAAGTCGATCTCGTGGATTCTGTGGAGATTCGGCCCCGGCGTTCAACCTGAAGGGTTGAGAGACCATAGCCGGGGGTCGAGTCTGCGAGACCCCCGGTTTGTTCCCAAATCCCCGAGCACCCTGAAAGGGCGCAAGAAATACAATCCTGCATCGCCCAAACGGCCCCTTCTGGCACCCCTTGCGCGGTGCATTGTCGGCGATGCCTGCCTGGGGTCTCGCCGACTCGACCCCCGGCTACTCTCTGGCAACCCTTCGGGTTGCCACAGACACTCCTACGGAAAACAGCGAAGACCCCTCGCCGCTCAGGTTGGCCAACCCAAGACATGGGGGCAGTGCGCGGATGCGCCCCTTCGAGCGCGGGGAGCGCGGTGTGGCCTTTGATGCGTTGGAAGTGGCC
>DYDC01000088.1 GCA_020718125.1 Methylacidiphilum sp.
TGTTGTTACAACAACTGAAGCTGGCGTTGCCGGAGCAGCCGCCGCCGCGACTGAGAGCGGAGCGGAAACTGGATTTGCCGGTGGCCGGATGTAGTGAAGACCTTTCGATGGCACCCCTCGAAAAATGAGGGCTTTTCGCGAGGCCGGAGCGAAACACCTCGCGAGTATAGAAAGTTGGGTTAGGCTGGAGTCCTCTTGGCTCTGGCGGGCCAGACGTCGCCCGGCCCGCATCACGCCGAAACCTTCCGCCTTCCGCGCAGAAACACCCGCCACCACCACCCGAAACCCAATGTTATTGTTGCGATTGTCGGGGGTGTTGTTGTTGCGGTTGGACGACAACAGATTCTCGCGATCGTTGTTGTTCCAGGAACCGCCCCGCAACACACGGGCGCTCCGCCGCTGCCGCCGTTTCAGCCGGGCCGCCAGGGGCCAGCGCACATACGCCCGGCGCAGGCCCTCGCTGTTGCCTTCCCGGCTGAATTGATACCACGCAAACACGGCCACGCTCAGCCGCGGCGAATCGTTGGCGGCGGCCAGCGCGTAGCGTCGCGCCTCGAACCGCCGCTTGGTCGCGCCCAGCACGCGCGGGCGCAATCCTGGCAGGAACCGGAAGCCGCAGAACGGCACGCCTTCGCGCGTGGCCAGCAGGCGCGACTTCGGCTCGGCCAACGGCAGCCGCAACACCGCGAGTTGTTCGCGCACGCCGTCGCGCAATTGCCACAGCCGGGGCTTGTCATCGCCGAAAACCAGGAAATCGTCCGTGTAGCGCAGATACGCGCCGTGGCGCTCCTGCTCGGTCAGCCAGTGGTCGAGGCCGTCGAGGTAAAAGTTGCCCCACAACTGGCTGGTCAGATTGCCGATGGGCAGGCCGCGCGGGCGCCCTGCGGCTTCGAGCCAGTCGTCGTCGGGGAACACCGGTGGCGGCACTTCCGGCCCGGTTCGGCAGCTCGCCAGAATCTTGCCGATCAAGTCCATCACGCCGGCACATCGCACCCGCTCCTCCAACTTGGCCAGCAGGATGGCGTGGTCAATGTGCGGGAAGAACTTCCGCACGTCGCACTTGAACACGTAGCGGTGGCGGTTGACCAACTGGCGGCAGCACTCCCGCGCCGCGGTGGTGCCTTTGCCGACCTGACAGGAGAAGCTGCGGGCGATGAACGTGCGCTCCAACAGCGGCGCCATCAGGTTGCACAGGGCATGATGCACCACCCGGTTACGGAATGGCGCGGCGGCAATCAACCGCCGTTTGGGTTCGTGAATCTCGAAGAACCGGTAGCCGCCAGGCCGGTAGGCGCCGGAGAGCAATTCCTCCCGCAGCGCCAGCAACCCGGCTTCCTCCTCCAGCAGCCATGCCTCCACGTCCGGCCGCCGGCGCTTGCCGCGCGCGGCGCGGCGCGACGCGCGCCGGAGGTTTTCCCACGCGGCAACATCCGCTATCGTCCACCGCGTCAATTCTCTTATGAACACACCCATGCAACGTCCTCCGGTCTATACCCTGCTCGTGGAGCTAGTGGGCTGGACGCTTGACCGGACGGCCAGCCTGCCCAAAAGCCATCGTTTCACTTTCGGCGAGCGACTGGACCGGCTCACACTCGACTGTCTGGAACTGGCGCTCGAAGGCATCTATGCCCCGCCGGACAAGAAAGCTGCGCCGCTGCGCCGCGTGAACCTCCACTTGGAAAAGCTCCGCGTCTTCTGGCGGCTGGTCTGCGACCGCCGCTGGATCAGCCAGCAACAACTCCTGTTTGTCTCGCAAAAGCTGGACGAAATCGGCCGCATGGTCGGCGGCTGGATCAAACAGGTGGAGCGCAGGACGCAGCCTCGATCCCCCCGTAGCCGCCGACGTGAGGAGGCGGAAGCGGGTGAAGCGGACGGTCCATCCGCCTCCTCACGTCGGCGGCTACGGGAAGGAATGGCGGGCCGTGACTTTCACCCCGAAAGCTTTCGGGGCTACCGGCCACAGCCCGCCGCCGCGTCTTTTCCCCGGCTTCTCCGGGGCGTGGGTGGACCGGTTAGGTGTCCTCTTGGCTCTGGCAGGCAAGGCGGGTTGCCCGGCCTGCATCACGCCGATCGTTCCGTCAGGAACCTTGCACGCGGACCCGCCAGCCACCACCACCACCCGAAACCCGATGTTGTTGTCACGGTTGTCGGGATCGGTGTCGTTGCGGTTGGCACAGCGCAGGTTGTCACTATCATTGTTGAACGACCCGCCACGCAACACACGGCTGCGGTCCGCCGACCCAGCCACCTTCGGCATAGCCCGCCGGCGCTGCTCGCCACTGGGCTTGGCCGAAACTTGGTTTTCAAAATAAGTGGGGCGAGTTTCCAAACTCGCCCGGCGTCTCGCTGGTGAGAACCGTGCGCGAGCTTGGAAGCTCACGCCACTTACAGACACGGCCAAAATTCGCGTTTTTCAAAAAACTTTTTCGGCGCGCTCCGCGCGCGCACAACAACAACAAATCAAAGGGTAAAAGCGTAAAAGTGAAAAGGATAAACTTCGGGACACGCTAGCACGCGGACCCGCCAGCCACCACCACCACCCGAAACCCGACGCCGCCGCCACGACCGACGGGAGCGACGCCGCGGTCGCGGAAGGCACAGCGCAGGATGACACGAACACCGCCGAACGACCCGCCACGCAACACACGGCTGTCCGAGCCATCAGGTTCATTGAGTTCCTTCTCTCGTCGTTCGTAATCCTTGTAATCGTTTGTCCATTTCGTCCGGCACCACTCCCAGACGTTGCCAGCCATGTCCATCGCACCGCACTCGGCTTTTCCGCTTGGAAACATTCCCACAGCCGACGTGTGGCCGATGCCGGTCTCGGCCATGTTGCAGCGTTGCGGGCATTCTTCCTGGTTGCCCCACGGGAACGTTCGGGCGTCCGTGTGGCGCGCGGCGCGTTCCCACTGCGCTTCGCTGGGCAGCATGACGTTTTGTTCGAGTTGGACCGACAGCCACCGGCAGAAGGCGACGGCTTCAAACCACGTCACGCCGACGCGCGGATGGTTCGGCGTTTGATAGACCGTGTCGTAGTTGTCCGGCCCCGCGCGCTTTTCCGACTGTTTCCATTCCCAACCTGCCTCGGTCCACCAATCCTTCGCCGTATCCGCGTAGCCGCCCGCGTCCACAAACGCCTGATACTGCGCCACGGTGATCGGGTAGCGGCTGATCGAATACATCTGTCGAATCAGCGTGCAGTTGAACCGCGGCGTCTCGGTGCCCCAGACCACCTCTGGTTTGTCGTTGCCCATCGGGAAGTCTCCCGCGGGAATCTCGATCCAGCCAATGTCCGGCAATCCGTCGCCGCCCAGGGCAACGCCGCGGCGCGGGTCTTCGAGCTTGCCGAGGGTGATGCCAGCGGCGGCGCGTTCCCTGGCCGGCAGGGCGTCATCGCCAAGTTCGATGAGTCGCGCTAGGAGTTGGCGGGCCTGCGTGAGTCGTTCGTCGCCGACACCGCGACAGCGGCGCACCTGGCTGACGCCGATCTCGGCAAGGATGTCGCCGGCCAGATAAACCTTGCGCCACGCCAGCGGCGAGAGATGGTCTTGTTGGGCGTCGGCGCAGAGTTCGGCGGCGAGGCCGAGGCTCAGGTGCGTGCTGCGCTTGACGTAGGCCATGTAGTTGGCGGCCCAGCGGACCACTTCCCACCAGTGCCGGCTGTCGTCCACGAGCGCGGCAGCTTCCTTGACGAAGTCGGGTTGCTGCGCGAGGTGTGTGCCAGCTAGAAACTCCTGATAGGAACGGTGAGGGAACTTGAACATGCCCCGGCCTTCCTCGCGCAGCAGCGCGCCGCGCTGGCGGAAGACTTGGACGACTCGCAGCGCCCAGTCGGCCTTCCGGCACCGGCCGGCCGTGCTGTCGTCCTGGGAAGGATGGAGCCGCTCCAGCGCCCCGCGCAATTCCATCTCGCTGATGTCGGCGGGCTGGCCGGGCTGGCCGCCGTGTTTGGGGTCGTGGACCTGCCACGCCAGCCACGCCAAGCCGTCCACAAACTCATCCTCACGGCATTCGGCCTCCTCACGCAGCGCGTGCAGCGGGACGGCCACCTTGTCTTTGTCGAACCGGACTTTGTCCCATTGAAGCAACAGGAGGCGCACGAGCCGGTCGTAAAGCAGCGCGCGGTTGTCGGGCAGGGTTTCGACGCGGTGGAGCACGGCCATGTTGGTGAGTTGAAGCGGATTGCCGGCGAGTTCGCGCAGGCCGCGTTCGCGGATGGCAGGCCAGAGGGTGGAGCCTTTGTGGCGCGCCTGTTCGGCGGTGAGCACGCCTTCCTCGGCGAGAGCCTCGAACCACGCCGGGATGAACCGCTGGATTTTCTCGTCGTCGAACTCCGCCAGTTCGACCTCGTTGAAACCCGGCACCCACCAGTCCTGGTTGCGGTAGGAGAACGTCCGGCAGGTGAGCACCATGCGACTGGGCGCGAATACACTCTCGGCAAACTGCCTGACGGCCTCGCAGACGAATTGTTTCTGCTCGTCGTCGGGCACTTCGTCCAGCCCGTCGAAGAAGACGATGGCGCGGCCGGTTTCGAGGGCTTCGCGCAGCGGGCGGGCGGCGTCGTCGAGGTTTTCCTCGCGCAGGTTGCTTTGAATGAAGTCCCAAAGATGACAGGCATGGGCGGCCTTGGGCTGCGGGCGAGCGCCGGAGCCGGCGTTGTCTGGCGGCGCGGCTTTGGGTGCGCACTCGGCGGCGAAGCGTCGCAGAACCACCGTGATGGGCACCATCTCCGCATCTGCCGCCGGCCAGTCTGGAATCGGCGGGAGGTCTTCGCCCTTCAGTTTGAGTTCTTCGAGAACGCCTTGGTTCGGTGGCAGCGGATGGGCGGCGAGATGGAGGCTGAGATTGCGGATGAAGGTGGATTTGCCCGCGCCGGGCAGGCCGAGCAAGGCCAGCCGGCGGTGTTTCAGGAGCGCGCCGACCGCGGTTAGTTTCTCCGCTTTCTCCAAGTCCCGCGAACTCAGCATCTCGCGCCCCTTCGTTTCACTTCGTCTCTCCGGTTCGTCGAGGCTGGTGGTGTCCAGTTCGACATACACACGCGCCAGCTTGAGCCGCCCGCCTGAACGGCCGGCGTCGGCCGCGGAGCCGAGGTCGCCAAGGTCGAGGAGCGCGTTCTGACGAACGACCCATTCGCGGTAACGGCGCAGGGCAGGAGCGGCCAAGCCCACAGTGATGGGCGTTTGTCGCCAAGCGGCCAACGTGTCGCGCAGTTCTCCGGCGTCCGCGAATCGCTCGGCTGGATCGCGACTCATCGCCTTGGCCAGGATGCCGGCCAGTTCGTGGTCTTCACCGGCGCGGCAGGCGAGCAAAGAGAGGCGGTCGGCTTCGCAGATGAGGCGGCGGAATTCCTCCTCGGTGGATTCGCGCAGGTCGTAGGGCAGGCGGTCGGTGAGCATCTGGAAGAGCAGGACGCCGAGGGCGTGAACGTCGGTGGCCTTGCCGATGGGGTGTTGACCGTCGAGTTGTTCCGGCGCCATGTAGGGCAGGGTGCCGATTCCAATCAGCCAGGGCATCACGGGCTGCTCCGGGCGCAGCCGTTCGGAGATGCCGAAATCAATCACGATCGGCTCGCCGTCCGGCCGCACGCGGATGTTGTCGGGCTTGAGATCGAGATGGACGCGGCCGTGGTTGTGGGAGCAATGCACGGCGTCGCAAACCTTGAGGAAGCAACCAAGCCGGGCCGCGCGGTCGGGCAGATACGGCGTGGGATGGAGCGGGTGACTCTCGTGATACTCCATGACAACGCAGGGAACCTCCAGGTCTCCGAAGCGCGACGGCAGGTCAATCGTCTGGAGAATGCGGACGATGTGTGGATGCTGGAATTGGGCAAGAGCTTCAATCTCCTGGTGAAAGAGTTGGAGATAGTGTTGAGCCTTCGCGGGATCATCGAGCAGCAGATGAGGATGGATGAATTTGATTGCGACCAGCCGCGTTGAACCGCCAGCCAACCCTTGCTGAGCTTTCCAGACTTCACCGTAACTGCCCGCGCTCAACCGCTCGATGAGGGTGCAATCGCCCACGACATCGCCCGGCGCCAGCGAGCGCAACGACGGCGGCTCCTTCAAAGCGAATTCAAGAACCGCGGCGACGTCGGGATCGCTCTTGGCGATTTTGGCAAGTTCGGTGCGGCGTTGCTCTGTTGGGAGCCGCTGCAAGTCCGGGAAGAGTCTGTCGAACCGGTCCTGCTGTTGGGCGTTGAGTTGGATCATGGCTTGTTCTCCCGGGTGTCGTCGCGGGTGAAAAAGGCTTTGAGTTCGTGGGCCAACAGGCCGTAGGCGCGGTGCTCGCGTTTGCGCACGGTGTCGGCGGACTCGCCAAGCATTTTTCCGATCTCTTGCTGGGTGAGCCGCTCAAAGCAACGGTGCTGGACGATTTCAGCAAGGCGCTGGCCGGGATTCAGGCGGTCAAGTTTATCCAGGGCGCGGTCCACGGCCTCGGCGAGTTCGGCGCGCTCGGATGTCTGGTCCACGAGACGGTCGAGGTTGAGCGCGCCCGCTGCGACCAGTGGAGCAATGCCTTCGCTGTCGAACGAGCCGGCCTTGACCACGTTTCGCGCTTTCCGTCGGCGGGCGTAATCAATCAGCAGGCGGCGCATGGCAAAGTGGGCGTCCTTGAAGAAAGCCTCCCGATTTTCCCAGGACACTTCGCGCCAATCACGGCCCTTGGGCAGGAGCTTTTTCAGGGCGCTGTTGAGCAGTTGCGTCGTGTGAACGGTGCCGGCGTTGCCTTCGCGTGCCAGCAGCGCGCGCGCGTCGCGTTTCAGCGCCTCTTGAAATGCCGCGACGTCCGCCCAACTCACCGGACCGTCGGCTGCTGGTTCTGCCTTCAGCGGCTTCTTCATGGCGAACACCTTACCAGCACAGCCAAGAGCGCGGCAATTCAAAGGCGCGAAAGGGCGCAGAAATTCTTCGCATCCGCTTTCCGGTTTTCGGGGGTCACTGCGCAGGAGTAGCGAACGGATGTTCGAGCGCTCGAACGAAACGAAATGCTGAGCCGGCTCAGCGAACAACCAGAGAAAAGGAGTTCGCTGAGATGAAAAGTCAGAAGAAGATCGAAACAGGGGCTGTGTTCGCCAAGGCCCCGCTCGCCGGCGCGATGCCGGGAGTTGAACAGAATCGCGAAGAGTTCGTCACGGACTGGCAGTTGCCCAATGCCTTCACGGCGGAGCCAGGCGCGGCCTGCAATGGCGGCGTCAAGTCGCCGGCGCCCGGCGGTTCGCTGGACGACATTGGCCCGGCTGCGGAAGAGGACGATGCGATCGGGCGGAACGTATGCGCGTTACTCGTCAATTCGCTGCGGTCACCAGGGGCCAAGGGAGCCGTGGTGTGCAGCTTGGCGGAGTTTCGCCAGCTCGCCTCGGTGCGCGGGGTCGTGTGTCCGACCGATGAGAAGGCGTGCAACATTGCGACCGTGGCGCGCGCCGTGTCAGAAATTGCAAGAACCTGGCCGTTCGGCGACCTCGTCGTGACGATGGGCGAGATCAGCTACGTGGTGGCCGACGCCACCACGCGTGTAATCGCTCACGTGGGACTGACCCGTTTGGCGCGTGAGCGGGTGCGCGCAAGTCTCAGACCGGGCAAGGTCCATGTGAGCCGGGACCGGTTCTTCGCGGTCTTCGCTGCCGAACACGCGCGGTTGCACGGCGTGGCAACAGAGAACTCACGGGCGCTGCGCGCCGCACGCCGGGCCTGTCTGGAGGTGGTGCGCAGTTGCAGCCGGCTGCTGTGCCCCGACCGGAGCTGGTTCGAGGTGCGCATCTTCGCGGAGAGGTTTGGCGCGTGAGCCGGACCCGCCCGAACGAGGAAGTGGGTGGCGTTCTTCGGAACGCCACCCGCTCATCTCGTGCCACAAACCGGCAATGAGCGATGTGTTAGCCAGCCAAGAGTTCTTTGCGCGCCGCTTCCACAATCCGGTCCACCTCGCGTGCGAACGCAGGCTCGATTTCCGGCGGCGGCTCGGCGGCGATCAGCTTGCGCCAAGCTTGGTCGGCTTGTTGGAGAAGCTTCTCGTCGCTGGCGGGGGCGGGTCGCGTTGAAGATGCCGGTAATGGGTCAGTTAAAGGTGGGGCGAGACTCCGTCGAGCCTCCGCTTTGCCAATGGAGGCTCGACAGAGTCTCGCCCCACCTCGAAGCCATGCCCCTTTAACTGACCCATTACAGATGCCGGCTGAAGGCGCTTGCAGGCGTAGCCGATTCGTGCCACGGTGAGGCCATGAAAGAAGCGGTTGTGAGAGCGAGGGTTGAATCCCGCTTGAAACGGGATGCTGAAGCGGTGTTCACCCGTTTGGGGATCAACACCACGGAAGCCATTCGCATGTTCCTCAGCCAGGTTCGGCTGCGCCGAGGTCTGCCCTTCCCCGTTGCCATGCCGGAGAATCAGGATCTGCTGCTGCCCGGGCCGATGCGCCAACGGGCACTGGACTCGGTTTATGACGACGAAGCCCGGTGAGATATACCGTGTGGACCTCGGGCTGGGCGGAAAAGTGCGCCTGATGGTTGTGGTATCCCGAAGTGATCCGGCTGCTCCGCGTGCGCTGAGCCTGTGCGTGCCGATCACGACGGTTTCGCGCCAGTCACCCTACGAGGTAGAGTTGCCGGGCACCGCATTCTTCACACAGAAGAGCTTCGCCAACGTGCAGGGTCTGCAGGCAGTTCAACACCACGAGTTGCGAGGGCCGATCGGGACGATTCACGGAAAGCCGCTGGAGGAGATTCGTGAGGCATTGCGGTATGCCATGGAACTCTGAAGAAGCTTTCGTTTCCGGTCCGGCGGCGGTTTAACCCGCCAACAACTCTTTGCGCGCCGCTTCCACAATCCGGTTTACCTCGCGTGCGAACGCAGGCTCGATTTCCGGCGGCGGCTCGGCTGCGACCAGCTTGCGCCACGCTTGGTCGGCTTGTTGGAGGAGCTTCTCGTCGCTGGTGGGGGCGGGTTGGGTGTGGTCGCAGTAGGCGCGGCCGAGCAGGCGCGGATACCAGCCGAGGTTGCGGAAGTGGGCGAGGGTGTGGTTGATCATTTGGGCCGCGTGTTCGTAAACCGCGGGCTTGAGCGGCAGTCTCATTTTGCCCATGAACACAGCCAGATAAGACGTGCGAGGCCGCGAGGCAAACCGAAAACGCGATGAAAAATCTCCTGCGCCGAACTGCTGCCGGTGTCGGCGAAGAAGAATAGACGCAATCAAAGTAGTCCGTGACTCCGTAGCGGTGGCCGTTGTTCAACCAGAGGAAAGCGTGGGCGGAACGCCG
>DYDC01000089.1:0-2747 GCA_020718125.1 Methylacidiphilum sp.
CGACCGTCCCTTTCGGGACTTGGCGCGTGTGTCAGGTTGCGCCCGGCAGTCGAGGAAGTCCAACTTCGTGCTCGCGTGGGCCATCGTATTCCGGCATTGTCACCATTTCTATGAGCAAGAAATCGAAACGCCGCCATTGCCCCGCCGCGCAAAAGGAGATCACAGCGGCGGAATGTGGAGAGAGCCGGATCAGTCGTTACGCGTGCCCGGCTGATTGCCCGCACTGTCCTTTCGCTCCCGCCAACTACGCGCAACTCCTTGCCATCGAGGAGGCGGTGGACAAAAAAGCCCAGCGATGGGTGCTGGACCATGACGCCGACCGCGACACGATGGCGCGTGAGGTGCAGCGCGCACTGGCGGCTTCGTCGGCGCATGCCTCGCACGCGCTGATAAGCTGGTGGCTCTTTTTCCAACGGGACGGCGAAGGACTAACCCGCGCCGAGCGTTGGGAACGGGACGGTTTTCCCGGTCTGAAGAACGATGAACGCGCGCTGATGCAGGCCAAGAGGCAAACGCGCGTGGCGTTGCTGGAGGTGCGGCGCGTGCTCGACACCGAATGCACCGAAATGGTGGATTTGTTTGAGCCGGGCGGCGCGCCGCTCGTCGTGCGCGACCGCAGGCTGGCAGCCCATGCGGCGCGTTTTGCGCCGCTTTTGTGCTGGTGTTATCCGTTGCCGCATTTCCGGCGGCTGAGCGGGTCGGCGATTGTGCTGCCGGAGATGGGATCGTTCGAGCCGGCGGAGATCGTGACGGAACTGGTGCGGCACCTGGGCGGGCCGGCGGACGCTGAAGGGATGCGGCGGTGGCTGGCCGAGCATTTTGTGCGGTTCGATGAGGCCCTCGCTGCCACAGCGCTCGCCCGGCGACAGGATATGCTCGCACAGGTGGACGCGCAGGCTTGCCATGCGGTCTATGAGTTGAATGCCGCTTTCGATCAGTGCTGCCACGCCCTCGACAACGGGCCGGATGTGGATCACGACATGCTCTCCGACGGGGAGCAAGCGGAAGAGTTCACGGAGACGAGGGTGTGGTTTGATACGAATCCCGACGTCACGCACGCCCTGCCCGTCGGCGGACAGCAGTCACTGGGGCGCGTGTTGCTGGGCGCGAAGCGTTGGCGGCTGGATGCCTTCACGGCAGCGCAGATGAAGAAGTTGCGGCGGTTGTTCGAAGCGCGGATGGGGGGCCGCGTGAGTTTCGTTTCGGAAAGCCGCCGGAACCTCGCCCGTCAAATGGCCCTCAAAGAACCGCCGGTGGATTCCTCGCTGGTGCCCCCGCGTTTGCTTGAGGAGCCGCGGAAGCTTGTCCTCACCAACTCGCGCGTGCCCCAGCCGCCGCCCGGCCAGACGATGGAGGATTACCAGGCCGAACTGATGGCGGCGGCTAACCGCGAGTTTCCAGACAATCCCATCCCGATGTTCGACGGACGCACGCCGCGTGAGGCGGCGCGCGATCCGGCGCTCCGGCCAAGGCTGATCCGGCTGCTGAAGGCCCGCGTGCGCGCGACGGACGAACAAAACCTGCGTCTGGGTCGCACGGACGACATCAACGGGTTGTTGCGCGAGTTGGGCGCGACAGAAATTATCTTCGACCCGCCCCCGCTGCGCCCGCGTCCGGAACCAGATAAAGATCGCATTGAGGACGAAGACTCTGACGGAGAGGGAGGTTTCGAAGACGACCCCGTTTTACCCGATGTGCTCCGTCTGCCAGCCGGGCCGCTGACGCATGAGGAAGCTTTCGCCCGACTGCAATCAGTGATTGAGGAATTTGACACGCCCGAGGACGCCATGGACGAACTCGATGCCAGCGGCGCCACGTTGCTGGATGACGTGGACGCGCTCGTCGGCGAAACTCTCAGCGATAACGAGTTCGGGTTCCTGGTTCTCACCCTGATTCGAACATGGTTCGCGCTCGTGCCGCCCGGTTGTCGGACGCCGCGCTTCGGGTTCGACGCGCTGGCCGGCGCTTTTGACCACCACTTGCAGACGCTGCCCCACAAGTTGAATCATGGCGATCCAAGCGGCATGGAACGTTTCGTCGCCGAATCCCGCCAGCCGGCGTTGATGATGTTGCTGGCCATCCAAATGCTCGAAGCCTGCAACATCGCGCCCAAGAAAATGCGACCGCGCGTGGAGACCCTGCCCGTCATGCTGGCGGTCGTGATGGCTGTCGTGGACCAACTGGACCTGGCGCTGCGCCACTGACAACATCGTCGGTCACCGCGCCACTCGCGTGCCGCCGGGTTGAGCCGGGTCGGGTTGAACGTCCAAGCATTCCGGCACGGCAGTCTGTCGGGCGCGAACTGCGGCAGATCGATCGAAATGCCTTTGTCGCACGCTTTCCATCTCAACGGCTGCGAATGGCCGAGCAGGCGGACTTGGGTCTGCGGCGTCGGAGCCGGATGTTCCAAGCGCAGCGTCTTTCCTGGCCAAGCGAGACAGATGGCATAGACCGCATCGCCTTTCCGCGTGTAGTGGACCAGCGGGTGCCGCGTGGTCCCGGTCCATTTCCACGTCTTGTCGAGGCGGGGATTGACGGACTCGACCCTCGGCCACTCGTGCGAGACGGTCCAGCGCCGCGTGCCGCGGATGGCTTCGCCGTTGACGCGCAGCCAGTCGCCGTCTTTGCAGGGCGAGTTGTTGTAGAGCCACGCCAGAAAGTCCTGCATCTCGAAACTGTCCATTGGGAACTCCCACTCGCCGTCGAAGCAGATGAACGACGGGCGGTAGCGTTTGACGACCTCGCGC
>DYDC01000089.1:2765-3147 GCA_020718125.1 Methylacidiphilum sp.
ACGGGCGGTAGCGTTTGACGACCTCGCGCAACTGCGGCTGGAAATGCTCGCGCACAAACGGCTTCAGGTCGCCGCCCTTTACCCGCGCGGCCTGATAGAGCGGATGGTTAAACTCGCCGATCGAGTGGTAGAACCCGGCGCGCAGTCCCGCCTCGCGCATGGCCGCCGAGAACTCACCCGGCACGTCGCGTTTGGGGCCGACATCCATGCTGTTCCAGCCGGGGCTATACGGACTCGGCCAGAGGCAATAGCCGTCGTGGAAGTTCGACGTGAGGAACGCATGGCGCGCGCCGGCCCGCTTGAAGAGCGCGGCCCACTGGCTCGCACCGAACGCCTCGGCCTTCAAGAACGGGCCAGCGCCTTGAACGGCACATCGCCGCAG
>DYDC01000089.1:3167-9200 GCA_020718125.1 Methylacidiphilum sp.
GGCCTTCAAGAACGGGCCAGCGCCTTGAACGGCACATCGCCGCAGGTCTGAGGAAGTGATGGCTCATGATGCCGCAAGGTTTACTCCTGTCGGTGGGGACAGGGCAACGACTTTCCCGCATGGATGACGGACCGCTCCTCAAAGCTTGCGACGCCTGAGCCGCCCGCGCTAGAGTCCGCGGCACGGAGTCATGTCCTTTATTGCCACCAGCCACAAAGCCCGCCGCGATTACGAGATTCTCGAGACCTTCGAGGCTGGCATCGCACTGACCGGCACCGAGGTCAAGAGCCTCCGCGCCGGCCGCGCCAACATCGAGGAGGCGTTCGGACGCCTCGACCGCGGCGAGCTCTGGCTCTTCAACGTCCACATCCCCGAATACGCCCAGGGCAATATCAACAACCACAACCCGACCCGCACGCGCAAGCTGTTGCTCCACCGCGACCAGATCGAGCGGCTCATCGGCCACCTCGCCGTCAAGGGCCATGCGCTGGTGCCACTGAAGCTCTACTTCAACAAGCGCGGCATCGCGAAGGTCGAGATGGCGCTTGGCCGCGGCAAGACACAGGTGGACCGCCGCGAGGACATCAAACGCCGCACCGCCGATCGCGAGATCGCCCACGCCATGACCGCCGCTTTGAAAGGCAAACAGCGCCTATGAACCGAATGAACCATTCGGTGTTCGTGATGTCGCTCACCGTCATCCCCGCCGTCGCCGCGTCCGCCGGCCCGCGCGCCGAGGTGTCGCTCAACGGCGCGTGGCAGGCCGCGCCGGCCGACCCCGACATGGCGCAACCGAAGCCCGCCGGCCCGTGGAAGGGGTTCGCCGTGCCGGGCACGCTCCACGGCGTCAACCGCAAGGCGTTCTGGTTCCGGCGCAGTTTCGAGGCGCCCGCCGATTGGCGCGAGCGGCGCGTGCTGTTGCGGTTCAACGGCGTGAAATACAACTCCGCCGTCTTCGTCAACGGCCAGCGCGTCGGCGGCTGTTTCAATGGCGACGACCAGTTCGTCCTCGACGTGACCGGCGCGGTGAAGTTCGGCGCGAGCAACGAACTGCTGGTCGGCGCGCGCGACTGGTCAGGGGTGTTTGAGAAACAACTCCCCGACCCGCCGCCGAAGACGGGCCATGATGCGTTGCGCGCCTGGCCGAAGGACAATGTGCTCTCGCCCGTCGGCGGCCGGCTCGCCGATTTCGGCATCTGGGACGACGTCGCGTTGCTGGCGGCGCCGCCGGTCCACATCGCCGACGTGACCATCGTGACCTCTGTTCGCAAGGGCGAGCTGCATGCGACATTCGAGATTGCGAATGAAGGCAAACGCGAGGCGCGGGTGACGCTCAAGAACGCCATCGTGGACGCGCCAACGCTCGTGTTCGAGGAGAAGGTCCTGACGCTGGCCGCCGGCGCGGTCTCCAACGTCTCCGCGAAGATCGAATGGCAGGACGCCAGGCTTTAGGACCACGAGCACCCGAACCTCTACCATCTCGAGTCCCGCCTCGAAGTCACCGAGCCGGCCGCGCGCCGTATTCTCCAGAACCGCCTCGATTACCTGACCGACTACAAAGGCGAGACGGTGGAAGTCTGCTACGCCGGTGACAAGGACGGGCCACTGCGCCCGTGGCTGCAACGCATCGGCGCGCGGCTCGCCGCACAGGACGCGCCCGCCGCCAACAGCCGCATCGTCGTGTTCGATGGCGATGCGGTGACGCGCGGCACGCCGAACCGGTTGCGCGTGCTGGCCGCCTCCGGTGCGACCCTCTGGCTGCACCGGCCCTCCGCCGCCGCGCTGGAACACGCCGCGAAGGCGCTGGAGCTGAAAGCATCGCTCGCGCCGGCCCACGGCCCGGTCCGCCGCGCGGATGAATTGACAGCCATAGCCGCCGGGCTGTCGCGCGAGGACCTTTACTGGCTGGCCGAGCGGAAACACTGGTCGCACGAACCGATCCCGCAGGCGCGCGACAGCATTCGCGCGGCGATCCAGCCGGGCGGCAGCTTCAAACTGCTGGCGCAGCCCGGCGCGCTGGCAGTGGCCAGCGTCAGCCGCGGCACCGTGATCGTGGACACGTTCGAGGAGAGCGGCGAAGTTCGGGCGTCTGCTGGCGACGCTGCTGGCCAACGCGGGCGCGGACTTTGGCGAGCCGGGTGACGCGGCGGCGCTCGACGCGAACCGGTTCGAGGCTGTCGGCAATATCCCGCGTTTCGAGCGCCAGCCCGACGCGCTTTACATGGGCAGCAACGGTAAAGTGTCCCACACCGTCCGCATCGCGCAGACAGGCGATTATCGCGTCACCTTCATCGGCAAAGGCACACCGGCATCAGGCGTGTTCCCCATCGTCGAACTGGCGGTGGACGACCGCAAGCTCGGCCAGGTCGAACTGAAGAGCGCCGAGTTCGCGCCGCACAGCCTCACTGCGGACCTGCCCGCCGGCCAGCACGAGTTGTCCGTGGCCTTCATCAACGACGTCTCCGGCCCCCAAGGCGACCGCAACCTCTGGCTCCGCGCCATCGAGTTCCGGAAACGGTGATGGATGCGCAGGCGGGGCGCGCCTCGTGCCGTGGGATTCGGACTCGTCACTGGGCAGCGGGTGTTGTATGAGTAGCGGTCATGACCAAGTTCCGCGATGACGAGATCCCGTATTTCTCCTGGGACAGGCTGTTGACTGTCCGGGAGATCAAGGGACAGTTGCGTGCCAGTTCCGGGCTGGAACGCATGCGGCTGGCGGCTTGGATCATGCGCGAGGCGGCGTTCGCGGATGTCTGGCAGTTCCTGACGCCGCAGGAGGCTTGGAGCCATCTCGCTGAGACGGAGCCGTTCCTAGGCCGCCGTCGCGCCTTCTGGAAATACATCCTCAACACCTGGCATGAACTGGGAAGAGTCTAAGGCCCTCACGCCGCTGAAGCGGGACTTTCTGCGGCGGTTCGCCGAGCGCAATCAGACGTTCTACCTGACCGGCGGCTCGGCCTTGGGCATTTTTTATCTGGAACACCGTCTCTCCTACGACCTGGACTTCTTCACGCTGGACGCCGACGCGATCAACTGGCACTTGCTGGAAAACCAGATCATCGCTCTGGCATCGGAGATTTCCGCCTGCTGCCGGACGATCACGGCCAGCCCGGAGTTTCATCGCTTCGAGCTGACCCGCGGCACCGAACGCGAAATCCTCGACTTCGTCATCGAACGCGCGCCACAGGTGGACCGGCAGAAAGAGAAGTTTGGCAACGTGTGCGTGGACACGCTCCGGGAAATAATGGTCAACAAAATCTGCGCGCTCGTCGGCCGTTGCGAGGTGAAGGACTTGGTGGACCTCTACTTCCTGCGCAAGCGCGGCCTCGATGTCGCGGACCATTTTGCCACCGCGCAAACAAAGGAAGGCGGACTGGATCCGGCCATGATCTCGTTCCTGCTCTCGCAGGTGAAGGTGGACCGGGTGCCCGACTACCTGCTCCAACCGCTCGACCTTGCCGACTTCAACCGCTTCATCCGGAAACTCCAAGAGACTATGGCCAAGCTTGCAGTGCCGTGCGGCCAAGGCTGATCAAGCTTTGTTGCTGCCGGACGTCTTCGACAACCGCTGCGTCATTCCCAACGTCGAGCGCCTCGCCAAACCCGACCGCGACCTGTTTCAGCGAATACCGAAGCATCTGTTCACTACGCGCTGATTCTTCCCGCTACCCGAGAAAACTCGCAACCCCTGTCGCTCTCAATCCGAACGCAAACGGCATAGCCAAGAGTCTGCGGATGCTGATTGCAGAAAGTTGTAAGCCAAGCCATGTCGCCCTTACACTCAGCCTGCGCGCCCCTCTTCCACTCAACAATCACAGATGGGATTCCTTTGCCCGTCCAAACTGTCATGTCTGCAGTGGGCCGGATTACGAGGTCTTTGCGGACGAACTTCTTGCGGCTGCCTGTGACCTGCGGAACAGCAACCTCAATCCCAACCTGTCTCACCGATTGGAAAGGGCCATCTTTCGAGACTTTGCCGGCCAGAAAGCGATGAGCAAACAGATTGACGACTTCATTTTCTCTGCCACGCCACTTTGACTCGCGGAGAAAAGCATCAAGCTCGCAGAACGACTGCTCAAGGATTTGTTGCCACTCCATCATTGGACAATCCGTGATGGTTACGTTACGGCGTGAAATCCTGGCCCTTCTTCAGCCGCGCGCAGAAGGCGGCGAGGAGCTTCGCGCCGTTGTTGAGGTCGTCGAGGGAGAGCAGTTCGTTGGGCGTGTGCATGTAACGCAGCGGGACGGAGACCAGCCCCGTGGCCATGCCGGCGCGGGTGATCTGCATGACGTTGGCGTCAGTGCCGGTGCCGCGCGCGGCGGTGCTGATCTGGTAGGGAACCTTCTCCTTCTTCGCCGTCTCGACGAGGAGTTCGAAGACGACGGGGTTGATGTTCGCGCCGCGGCATATCTTCGGGCCTTTGCCGATCTGGTAGTCGCCAACTTTCTTCTTGTCTATGCCGGGGCAATCGGTGGCGTGGCCGACGTCGAGGGCGATGCCGACCTCGGCTTCGCTGGCGAACGCGCCGGTCTGCGCGCCGCGCAGGCCGATCTCCTCTTGCACGGTGGAGACGCCGACGATGCAGGCGTCGAGCTTCTTCCCGTGGAGCAGCCGCAGCGTCTCGGCGACGATCCAGGTGCCCATCTTGTTGTCGAACGCCATCGAGACGACGCGGTTGTTGGCCAGCTCGGTGAACGGCTGGACGAACACGCCCGCGTCGCCGAGCGAGACGAGTTTCTCGGCGTCCTTCTTGGTCTTCGCGCCGATGTCCACGTAGAGGTCGTCCATCTTCGGCACGCGCTTGCGGTCGTCCTCGTCCATGAGATGGATGGCCTTGCGTCCGATGACGCCGGGCACGAGGCCGCGCGGGGTCATGATGACGACGCGCTGGGAGACGGCCACGGTCGGGTCCACGCCGCCGATGCGGTCCACGTAGATGAAGCCGCTCTCGGTGATGAACTGGACGATGAAGCCGATCTGGTCGCAGTGGCCGGCGAGCATGACGCGCGGGCGACCGGCGGGGTTGCGGATGCCGAACACGTTGCCCATGACGTCGGTGCGGACCTCGTCGCACCACGGGGCGACGCGCTCGCGGACGAGCCGCTGGACCTGTTGCTCGTAGCCGGACGGGCTGGGGGTCTCGACGAGTTGCTTCAGAAAAGCTTTGGAGTCTGAATTCATGGGCGGCTGTTATGGGCGAAGCCGCGCCGCGCGCCAAGCGAAAAGTCGGATGGCGGTCAAGGAGGCGCCTCACATCTTGAACGTCCCAAGAATCGCCGACTCGTAGTAGCGCGCTTCAGCGCGCGCTGGTTGCATGTTCGAAAGGGAAGGAACGCGCGCTGAAGCGCGCTACTACGAACCTTTCGCCCTGGCCGCTCAAACCACGAAATGCTCCCCTCACGAAACGTGCAAATGCCAGTCCCGCTGGTGATTTTGAAGTTGTGCGCGGCTCCTCGCTGTTTTCAGTGAGCGGGGTGGCGGAGGCGCGCGGCGGTGAAGCAGAGCATGGTGATGAGGTCGTCCACCGATCGGTAACCGCGGGCTTTACGTCGCACGGCGGAGAACTCGCCGTTTACACCTTCCAAAAAGGCGTTGGTCGTGCGCCGCCGCCAGTGGGCCAGAATGCCTTCAAGGTGATTTTCCACCAGCTTCGCGCACCGAAGCATCCCGCCAAAGAGCGGCGGCAAGTGCCGCCCTGCCACCCGGCGCACCCACCGGCGCCACGCCCGCAGTTCGCGTCGCGCCACCCACGCCTCCGGCAGTTCGTAGAGTTCTTGTAACACCAGCCGCATCTGGCGGGCCTTGCCCGTGAGCGGGTGGCGGCTCTCCAGACGCTCGTGGGCCGCCCGCTGCTTGTCGGTCAGGTTGACCGTGTTCTTCAACCACACCCAACGGCTGCCTTTGAGCGCCGTGCGCGTGCAGCATCCGCCACAGCCGCGCGTCGTGCTCGCCCACCAGCGGGCGCAACTTGACACACGCACCAAGTCCCGAAAGGGACGGTCGAGAATAGCCCAGCGTTTCAACGCTGGGTG
>DYDC01000090.1 GCA_020718125.1 Methylacidiphilum sp.
CGGGCTATTCTCGACCGTCCCTTTCGGGACTTGGTGCGTGTGTCAAGTTGCGCCCGACGCGCTATGACCTCGGGGCGTTCGGGCTGGGGCCGGAGATCGAGTGGGGCCGGAAGTTTGGGGTGAAGCTGATCGTCACTGGAAGCGGCGGTTCCGCGAAACTTGCGGGCGATGACCTGAAGCGCGCGCTCAAGGAGTTCGCCGAGAAGATGAAGCCGCACGTCGAGAAGGCGGCCGAGGCGGGCATCGTCATCGGCATCGAGAACCACGGCAACTGCATGTTGGCCAGCCCCGACTCGGTGCGCTGGCTGGCGGAGTTCTCGCCGTCGCCGAGTCTCGGCGTTGCGTTTGCGCCGTATCATTTGCCGCGGGATCCGGCGTTGCTCGCGGACCTGATCACGACGCTCGGCCCGAAGCTGGCGTTGTTCCATGCGTGGGAGCACGGCAAGGGCTGCATGACGAAGATGCCGAAGGACGACGAGATGATGCAACTGCCCGGCCGCGGCACGCCGGACTTCAAGCCGATCGTGGCCGCGCTGCGAAAGATCAACTACCGCGGCTGGACGTCGGTGTTCATGCACCCGACGCCGCGCGGGATTCCCATCCTGCCGACGGCGGGCGAGGTGACTGCGGCGGTGAATCAGGCGCGGAAATACCTGGCATCCCTGTAGCCTGCCGCTCCGTGGCGGGCGTTTCGGGCCGAAATCGGCCTGCCCTTGACTTGGCCGCGCAGTTTCGCAACGCTGGCTGCGCTGATGAAGAAGCTCTCATCATGGGCGGCCCCAATCCTGATCGCGGCCGGCTTCCTGTGGCGCCTGCAACCGGGGGCCGCAGCCGCCGACCCCGCTGTGGCGGTGACGCCCGCCACGAACGCGGTCGCGCGGGCCAGGCAGGTTGCCTCACAGCGGTATCTCGAGGGCGAGGTCGAGAAGGTGCGCGGGCTGAGATTCCTGCGGCCGGTGCGGTATGCCACGATGCAGACCAAGGATCTGCGGGGTTTCCTCATCGAGAAGATGCGGCAGGAGTATTCCAACGAGCAATTGCGCGACTATGGCCGCTCGTTGGCGATGATCGGACTGGTGCCGGAAGACGTGGATTTCGAGGCGACGATGATGGAGGTGCTGGGCGAGCAGGTCGCGGCTCTCTACGACCAGGACAGCGGGCAGCTTTACACGTTCAGCGACTCGACGTTGACGGGCAACATGAACCGCATGATCCTCGCGCACGAGCTGACGCACGCGTTGCAGGACCAGCACTACGAGATCAAAAAGTGGCCCATCCGCCGGAAGGACAACGACGACCTCATCAGCGCGCACATGGCGGTGCTGGAGGGCGACGCGACGGTCACCATGACGCGCATCTTCGTGCGGACGATGGACTGGGCGAGCGCGTTGAGCGACATCGGCGGCATGCTCATCCAAAATGTGGAAAAGTTCGAGGGTGCGCCGCGCTACTTCCGCGAGATGCTGCTGTTCCCGTATCAGGAGGGCATGGGGTTCCTCATGCAGATCGAGTCCAAAGGCGGCGCGAAGGCGGTAGCCGAGGCATTCAGCAGGCCGCCGAGTTGCACAGCGCAGGTATTGCACCCGGAGCGGTTCTATCCGAAGCGCGAGGAACCGGTGCCGGTCGAGTCGGCGGCGGAGCCGTCGCCGAAGTGGCGGCGGTTGACGAACAATGTCGTGGGCGAGTATGGCGTGGCGGTCCTGCTGCGCGAGTTCGGCTACGGGCAACGGGCGCCCGGCATCGCGGCGGGGTGGCGGGGCGACCGCTACGTGACCTACGACACCGGCGACGGCACAGGAATGTTCTGGTGGCGGAGCGCGTGGGCTTCCAGTGCGGCGGCGCGTAAGTTCGCCGACGCCTACAAGGACATCGTGGCCAAGCGCAATTCACTCCGAAAGACGCCGCTCGGACTGCAAGCATCGGCAACCGACCGCACGGTGGACATCATGCTGTGCGTGCCGGTGGATGCGGGCGCGAAGAAACCGGCGGCGGGCGCGAAACAATCGGAGGAGGCGAAATGAGGATCGTGATGGCAGCCGGCGAGATGACGCCTTACGCGAAGACCGGCGGTCTGGGCGACGTGGTGGCGGCGTTGCCGCGCGCGCTCGCGGCGATGGGGCATGAGGTCGTCGTCTTCGTGCCGTTCTACCGCCAGATCCGCGAGCAACTCCCGAACGCGCGGCAGGTTCCGGGGACATTCGCTGTGCCGATGGGCGGCCTTCGCGAGTCGGGCGAGCTTTACACCGAGATGCTCGACGCGCGGCTGATGCTGGCGATGGTGAAGCACGACGGCTTCTTCGACCGGCCCGCTCTCTACGGCGACACCAGCGGCCTTTATCCTGACAACGGCGAGCGGTTCATCTTCTTTGCGAAGGCCGTCGTCGCGGGCGTCAGCCTGCTGCGGTTCGCGCCGGATGTGCTCCACGCGCACGACTGGCACGCCGCGTTGACGCCGCTGTTTTGGCGGCGCGAGATGGGTGTCGCGTGGAAGCTGCGGACGATGTTCACCATCCACAACCTCGCCTACCAGGGCGTGTTTCCGGCGGACCAGTTCGAGTTGACCAACCTGCCGCCGGAGTTCTTCGCGCTCTATGGGCTGGAGTTCCACAACCAGATCAGTTTCATGAAAGCGGGCCTGCTCTACAGCGATGTGGTCAACGCCGTCAGCCCGCGTTACGCGGAGGAGATCCGCACGCCGGAGTTCGGTTGTGGCCTCGACGGCCTGCTGCGCGACCTCGGCCCGAAGCTCGTCGGCGTCCTCAACGGCGTGGATTGCGCCGAGTGGAATCCGGAGACCGACCCGCACATCGCCGCGCGTTACAGCGCCGCCGACCTCGCCGGCAAGGCCGCCTGCAAACGCGCGTTGCTGGAGACGTTCAAGCTGCCCGTGGAGCGCGAGAGCGCGCCGCTCATCGGCATCGTCACGCGCCTCGAACGCCAGAAAGGGTCAGACCTTGTCGCCGACGCCATTCCAGAACTGATGGCAATGGGCGCGACGCTGGTCGTGCTCGCTTCCGGCAATCCCAAACTCGAAACACGCTACCGCGAGTTGGCGCAACAGTATCCCGGCCAGTTCGGCCTCCACATCGGTTTCAGCAACGCGATGGCGCATCAGATCGAGGCCGGCAGCGACATGTTCCTGATGCCCTCGCGCTTCGAGCCGTGCGGCCTGAACCAGATGTATTCCTTGCGCTACGGCACGGTTCCCGTCGTGCGCGCGGTTGGCGGTCTCGCCGACACGGTGCAACAGTTCGATCCCGCGACGGGGCAGGGGACGGGCTTCCGGTTCGACGAAGCCACTGCCCCCGCGATGCTCGATGCCGTGAACGCCGCCATTGAGATATGGCGCAAGCCGGACGACTGGCTACGGCTCATCCGCAACGGCATGGCCTGCGACTTCTCGTGGCGGAAGAGCGCGGAGCGTTACGTCGAGCTTTACAGAGGGGTTTGAACTGCTGCCGGTGGCCGCGCAGCCATGGCCACGATGTCCTCGGAGGTGACGACACGAAGGTTGGCGACAGCATAGGCTACCAGTTCTTCGTAGGCCTTCCATATCTTCTCGCGCGCCGCCGCCGTGCGCGGGCGTGAGATATCGGGGGCGTTGAGGTCAAATGGCGGTGACTTCGGGCCTTTGCCGGTGTGGTAGATCGCGCCCCAGCCGGCGCCGTTGGAGCGTGAGAAGTCGTTTTCGTGAATCAACGCGGTGATGAACGGCGCGCGCGGGCCTTTCCACGCGGCGAGTTGGCTCTTGAGGCGCGCGGTCGGGTCGAACTCGGCGGCGCGCGGTGTGTCGAGCATGTTCCACCAGAACACCTCCTGGCGGCCGCCCGCCGCCCATCGCGTGATGCTGAAGTCGCTCGGCCGCGCCAGCAGACCCCGCACCCACTCGAACGGCTGCTCCAGCTTCGTGCCGCTCTCGTGGTAGGCGACGACCATCTTCGCGCCCATCTCGGCATAAACCTTCAGCGCCGTGGCGCGGATGCGCGGGTTACCTGCTTGAGGAGAGACGACGACCGGTTTGCTGCCGAAGATTTTGGCGACGTAGCTGTAGCCGCCGGGTTTGTCGCGCTGGAGGTCGCCCGTGGCGGGATCGAGCCGATAGGCTTCGTAGTCGCGCAGTGTCGTCGCCAGCGCCGCGTCGGCGAGGTCGCGCAAGCGCCGGTCGAAGCCGGCATAGGTCGGATGCGGCGGGCGGACGTGGTAGCTGATGGTCACGCCGCTTTGCTTGAGCCGCTGGATCACGTCGGGCCGCTTCTGCTCGTAGTGTTCGACCATCTGTGGCGTGAAGTAGAAATCGCCGCGCACCTTGTTCTTCTCGAAGATGCCGATGAGCCGCAGCACGGTCGCCGCGCTCTCGTCCAGATGCGGCCAGTCATGCGTGTTGACGGCGAACGTGATGCAGGCGCGGTTGTCTGCGCTGCTCGTCTTCTGTTGGCTGAGCGCTTTGATAGCTTTTTGTTGCGCTCCCGCCATCTCGCGGATGTAAGGCACGATCGCCTCCGCTTGCCGCCGTCCCTGCCGGCCGGTGATCCATTTCGGGGGTTTGTCTTTCGTGTAGGTGCGGTTCGGCTGGTTTTCCGGGCCGTTGACGCGCGTCCACGGCGATTTGCCTTTGCCGCCGTGCTTCGTGCTCGTGGCGGCGTTGATGATGTCTATGGCGTGGCCTTTGTCGGGACCGTGGACGTGGTCGTGCTCCCACTGAAGGCGCAGATACGGGCAGACCATGTTTGGAATCGTGCGCACCGCCTCGCGCTCGGCCCACCATTCGACATCGGCGGTGGTTCTGCCCGCAAAGAGGCGGCCCAGTCGCGGGCTGTCTTTGCCGGTGATGTAGAACCGGTCGGTCGGCCCTTCGATGTCTATGAAGTATTTGACTGGCGGATCGTTTGGGTAGCGGCCGAGCGCGCCCGCCGCCATTGCCAGCCCCAGCGAACTGGACACCACGCCGACGTTGGTCGGGTCCACGATGTCGAGCGACGCGACGGCCTTCAACACCGCATGCAGGCCGTCCTGATGCGTCTTGCCGTTCCAGTTTTCCCAGCCCTCGCTCTTGCCGCGGCCATCGGGGTCGAAGTTCACGACGACGAACCCCGCGCGGGCGATGCCCTCGGCTTCCAGCGCGTGCATCTGCCGCGAGCCGTAGCTCATCCCGCCGTGGACGAACACGACCGCCGGATAACGCTTCCGTGCGCTCGCATCCGCCGGAAACACCGCCTGCGCCCAGAGCTTCGCGTCGCCGTTCAGGCTGGTCACGGCAAGGGCGCGGCGCGAAAGGGTGGCTGGTGTCCCGCCTTTAGGCGGTTCCGCGCCGGCTGAAGCCGGGACACCGACGGCGCCCGCCGTCGCGCGCGGGTCCACGCCGGGATTCTTCTTCTCCCACGCGCGGAACGCGTCGGCCATCTCCGAGAGCGTCGCCCACTTCACCTTGCCGGCCCTTACCAGCGGGTCCACGGCGTCTGTCAACCAGCGGTCAATGACGCCGAACGGCTTTTCCGCGTCCGGCCCGCCACGGAACTCGCCCGCGTGGACCGTGATGTGGAAGACATTGACCCGGTCGGCGCGGGCGGCTTTCAGTGACGTGCGCAGCGAGCCGGCAAGGAACTCGAAATACTTCGAGTCGCCGCCCGGCGCGTCCGCGCGCCGCATCGAGTTGAAGTCCGTCCGCGTGAAGATGCCGTCCGGCAGATAGACAATCTTTCCGGCGGGGTCGTGCTTGGCGAACGCCGCGATGTCCTCCGCCGTCGGCCCTCCAGCGGGACGCCACGGGTGGATGCTCAGCAGCTCCTGAAACGTCCGTTGCACGCGCGGGTTCTTGTGGTCGCTCATCACGTCCAGCCCCGCTGTCGCAGCCGCCTTGAGCACGTCGGGATACAGATTACCGCCGCTCCAGCAGCGCACACGTGTCGCGCCGGCCTTCTTGATCCACTCGATCTCCTCCTTCATCACCGCCGTCCACGTCGCAGCGGGCAACGACCCGCCGTTGCGGCCCAGATGCGCGTCCTCGTGGAAATGCAGCGCGATCTCGTGCCCGTGTTTCTCGATGCCGGCGAGGATGCGCTCGCCGGTCTTTACGCATGCGCTGGTGAACGGCGTCTGCACCTGCACCGTCATCTTCCCGCCGTGCTTCTCCGCGATGGCCGCGAGCGCCCGCAGGTCCGCCACGTGCCGGCGGAAGAACGGCTCGCGGTTATAGTCCGGGCCGGGACGTGATGGCGGTTGTGCCGCTTCAGCGACGAGCTTGCTCGGTATCGCGCCCATTGGCTCGACGTGAACGCCGATGCAAAAGAGCAGTGGCGCGTCGGGTTCAGCGGCTGACGATGTCAGGCCGGTTGCGGCAGCCGCAACCGCGGCAACGAACGGACGAACCAAGTTGTTCATGGCGCTCTCCTTCTGCTCAACCGACGCATGGCGAGCGCGAATATTGGCGCGCTATTTCGCCGCGGCGCTGACAGTGAGCCAGAGGCGGGCGATGGCTTTCTCGCCGCGTTCGTTGGCGCGCTCGACGCGGACGATGTAGTCGCCGGGTTTGGCGAAACGATGTTCGGTGACGGCGAAACCGTCCTTGGCGAGGGACTTCACGCAGCCGTGAACCTGAGGGATGTGGATCGGGTGCGCCGGGCGTTCATGTGTATCAACAACGGGACCTGCGCCGTTGACGCGCGGCAGATTCCATTTCAGGGTGCGAATTCCTTCGCCAACTCAGCCAGGGGGCGGCGTGGCGTGCGTGGAGGCGCCTCGGCGGCGTAGCCGACGGGGAGGATTGCCACGGGGCGCAAGCCGCCGGTCACGCCGACGATGTGGGCGACCTCCGTGTCGTCAAACGCGCCGACCCAGCACGTGGCCAGGCCGAGCGCGGTCGCCGCCAGTTGGGCATAAGCCACCGCGACGGTGGCATCCTGCACGCAGTAGAGTTGCGCGCCGCGCAAGCCATAGCGCGATGCTGACCGCTCCGGGTCGGCGCAAAACACGAGCGCCACGGGCGCCTGCGCGATGAAATCCTGCCCCAGCGCGGCCTGCGCCAGCGCGCGTCTGACCTTCACGTCCCGCGCGAGGAGGATCTGGTAAGCCTGGCGGTCGCCCGCCGACGGGGCTTGGTTGATGGCGGCGAGGATCGCGTCGAGTTTCTCCATCTCGATGTCGCGCGCCTGATACGCGCGCACCGATTGGCGGGTCTGGATCGTTTGGAACAGGTCCATAGGAGTTCTCCGTTTGGAATCGTGGCCGTTGCCCTAGCGCAAACCCGCTTCAATCAGCTCCAGCCACAGGTGCAGGATGAGCGTGTGGGCCTCCTGCGAGCGCGCGCCGTCGTCACTGTCAATGATGATCTCATGGTCGCTGAGTCCCTTGGCCTTGCCGCCGCCCTTGCCGAGCAACGCGACGGTGACGAGGCCGCCTTTCCTCGCCGCCGCGAGCGCACGGAGGATGCTCGGCGAGTTCCCGCTCGTGCTGAACACCACCAGCACGTCCCCCTTCTGACCGAGCGCCTCGACCTGCCGCGAGAACACGGCGTCGTAGCCGAAATCGTTGGCGATGCACGTCAACGCGGTCGCGTCGCTGTTGAGCGCGACGGCGGCCAGCGCGCGCCGGTTGCCCTTGTATCGGCCGACAAGCTCCTCCGCGAGGTGCATCGCGTCGGCTGCCGAGCCGCCGTTGCCGCAGGTGAGGATCTTGTGGCCCGTGCGCAACGCGCGGGTCATGACAGTGCCGCTGGCGCGAATGGCGGGCTGGTGGTTGAGCACGCTGCCGGTGACCCGGCGCGCGTCAGTGATGAGCGAGGCGAGGTTGACGTGCATGACGTTCGTGGAGCGTGGGGCGTCGAGCGTGGGGCGTCAAGCTCGCAATGCGGAGTCCGCACGTTTTACGTTTTACGTTTCATGCATTACGCGACCGGCTCCGCTCCGTCATGCGCGATGACGTGGTAACGCAGCGCCAGCTTCTCGCCCGGCTTCAGCGTAAACGGCTCGGTCATGTTGAACGCGGGCGAGAACCAGCCGTCCTCGCGGCACATCCACGGCGTCGGATGGCGCGGGTTGGCGGGGTCGTCATGGATCGTAACGCCCGCCCACACGTCCGGCCCGCCGTCCTTGCCTGGCGCCACCGGCCCGCTGTAGTCGCACCACGCCGACCGCTGCCCGTAGATCGCCTTCTCGTTCACACGGCCCGCCGTGTCGGTGATCTTGCCGCCACCCGCGGCGACACCGATGGGCCGCGCGACGCGGACCGCGAGGAAGCCGAACTTCGTCACCCCCAGCGTCACCGCCCGATCATGCGCGGTGAACTCCAGCGTCACCCCCAGCGTGCCGTCGGCGCGCAGCGTGAACTCCCGCGTCTCGTCCAGCAACGGCGCGGTGCCGACCATCCAATGGTTCAGCGATGCGACCGTGCCTTGCTCGACGCCGCTCTCCAGCTTCAACAGCCATTGATGCACACAGCGGTTGTCCCGGTCGGCCCAGAACTTCTCGCCGTTCACATCCGCATGGGCGATGAACAGGCCGCGATGGAGTGGCCGCAGGCGAGCGCGTTGCGGCCCTTCGGCGTCAGCAGCGGGTAGATGAACGGTCGCGGATAATTCGTGCCGTGATGATAGGTCAGCACCGCTTGTCCGTCGCGCGTGACGGCCACGCGGTCGCCGGGTTCCTGGATGCACTGGATGCGGGGAAATGGGACGGCCGCCGTCGCGGCATTGGTCATCGCGACGACGTTCGCGCTGCTGCATCTCCGGCTGCTGCGCGAAGGCAACGACCTGCTCGTTGCCACAGCCATTACATTGCTCGCGGCGCTGGCGAAGCCGCTCGTGCCGACCGGCATCCAGACGGATCGCTTTCCCGTTGCTGCTGTATCGTGGGTGAAGAAGAACCCCGGCGCGGTGCGGGGCGAGATGTTCAATGAAATGCGCTGGGGCGGCTACCTGATCCTCGTGATGCCGGAGCGAAAGGTGTTTGTGGACGGCCGCGACGACTTCTACGGCGAGTTCATCCGCGAATACCTCACCGTGGACGGCCTCTGGCCCGGTTGGGAGAAGGTGCTAGACACGCGCCGAGTTGGCTGGACGTTGACGCCGCGCGCACACCCGCTCAATCAAATGCTCGCGCTGCGACCGGATTGGACGCCGGTGTATGCCGACGGCGTGGCCGTCGTCTTCGGGCGTGTTGCCAGCGCCGCTCAGTAGCGCAGCACGCGCGTG
>DYDC01000091.1 GCA_020718125.1 Methylacidiphilum sp.
GACCAACGCCTTTTTGGAAGGTCTAAACGGCGTGTTCTCCGCCGTGCGACGTAAAGCCCGCGGTTACCGCTCGGTGGACGACCTCATCACCATGCTCTACTTCACCGCCGCGCGCCTCCGCCTCCCCGCTCACTGAAAACAGCGAGGAACCAATCGTTTGTCTTTCGGACATGGGAATGCGGAAGGCAGCATGGCCGATTCCGCAGGCACGCGCAAGCTTGCGCCTCGTGCCGCCCATCTCTACGATGCGCGCCATGACCGGCTCCGAACGCGACCCACTCATCGGCCCGCTGCTGAAGGCCGTCTCGCGCTCGTTTTACCTGACCCTGCGGGTGCTGCCACCGGCGCTGCGGCCGGCAATCTCGCTCGCCTACCTGCTGGCGCGCGCCAGCGACACCATCGCCGACACGAAGGTGGTGCCGCGCGAGCGCCGGCGCGAGCTTCTGGTCCGGTTCCGCGGGCAGTTCGAGCACGGCGTCAACGCGGACGATTTGCGGCTGATCCAATCCGACCTCGCGCCCCGGCAGAGCCTGTCGGCGGAGAAGGTGTTGCTGGAAAAGCTCGGCGCGTGTTTCGAGATGCTCGCGACGCTGCCGGAGGGCGACCAGCGCCGCATCGCCGAACTCCTCGGCGTCATCACACGCGGGCAGGAGGACGATCTGGTGAAGTTCCCCGGCGAAAACGAGCGCGAACTGGTGGCGTTCGACACCGACCAGCAGCTCGACGACTACACTTACGCGGTGGCCGGCTGCGTCGGGGAGTTCTGGACGAAGATGTGCGTGGCGCATCTGCCGACGCTGGGCGGCTGGAACGCGGCGGAGATGACCGCGCTCGGCATCCGGTTCGGCAGGGGGCTTCAACTCACCAACATCCTGCGCGACATCCCGAAGGACCTGCGCATTGGCCGTTGTTACATCCCGCGCGAACGGCTCGCCGGGGCCGGGCTGGAGCCGGCCGAACTGCTCTCGACGGCGGCGACGGAGAAGTTCCAGCCGATCTACCATCGCTATCTTGATCGGATACTGGAGCATCTGGACTGCGGCTGGCGCTACATGCTGGCGATTCCGCGGACGGAACTGCGATTGCGGCTGGCGTGCGCGTGGCCGATCCTGATCGGCCTGAAGACGGTGGCGCTGCTGCGGAAGCGGGCCGACGTGCTCGACCCCAAACGCCACATCATGATCTTCCGCGGGAAGGTTTACTGGATCATCCTCAAATCGTCGTTGGTCGGCCGCAACGACGCAGTGATGGAGGCGTGGTATCGCCAGCAGAGGGCCGAGGCGGCGGGCGCATAGTCGCCCGCGCATTCCCGACGTTGGTTTTTGGTTTGCCGACTCTTGTAGTGCCCGGTAAAATCCGGCCCACTATGGCGCGACTTATCTTTGAGAAGGCGGATGGTGAACGCGTGGAGATTCCCATCGAGAACGATCCGCTTTCCATCGGACGTGGCACGGAGGCGGACGTGGACGTGGGGGATGTCGAGGTATCCCGCCACCACTGTGCGTTGCTGCTGTGGGAGGATGACTGGGTCATCAAGGACGCCCACTCGCGCAACGGCACGTTGGTCAACGAACGCCGCGTGGAAATAGCCGTGCTCAAGGACGGCGACATCGTCCGCATCGGCAAGACCGACTTGGACTTCCACACCGAGAAACCCCGGCGTGGCCGCGAGCGTTACGCCGTGCTGAAGATGCTGACCATCCCAGAGGCAGCGGAAGCCGAAGAGACGGAGGAAGGCGAGGAGAAATCCTGACGCGGCTCATTCGAGGTATTGTGGGGAAACCGTTTGGCGCAGCCGCGCCGCTTCGCTACAGTCCGCGCCTGCGATGAAGTTCTGCAATTTTCACTGCCGGAGCCACCTGCGCGTTGGCGCCATCACCGGCGACCACGTGGTGGATCTCGCTGCCGCGGCGGCAGAGTTCCGCAACCTCAAGATTGACCCGGAGTTGTTCCACTGCGTTGACTGCCTGTTCTATTTCCCGAAGGCGGTGACGGCGGCAAGGAAGCTCGTCAATGCCGCAGCCGCCCTCCAGAAGAGGTCGCCGAAGTGGTTCATTCCGCTCGCCAAGGTGCGCTACGGCCCGCCGGCGCCGAACCCGTCGAAGGTGCTCTGCATCGGCCAGAACTACGTGGACCACTGCAAGGAACAGGGCGTGCCGTTGCCGGCGGTGCCGGAGCTGTTCTGCAAGTTCGCCACCTCGATCATCGGCAGCGGTGAGCCGATCCTGCTCCACAAGGCCACGACGAAGGTGGACTATGAGGTCGAGCTGGCCATCGTCATCGGCAAGGCCGGCAAGAACATCCCGGCCGCGAAAGCGTTCGACCACGTCTTCGGATACACCATCTTCCACGACGTCAGCGCGCGCGACCTGCAGTTCGCCAGCAAACAGTGGACGCGCGGCAAATCGCCCGACACGTTCGCGCCGACCGGCCCGTGGCTGGTCACGCGCGACGAGGCGCCCGACCCGCACAGCCTCGCCATCAAGACCTGGGTCAACGGCGACTTGCGCCAGAACTCGAACACCTGCAACCTGGTGTTCGGCGTGCCGGCGCTGATCGAGTTTCTCAGCCAGACCATCACGCTCGAGCCGGGCGACATCATTGCCACCGGCACGCCGCCGGGCGTCGGCTGTTTCCGCAAGCCGCCAGTGTTCTTGAAGCCCGGCGACGTCGTGCGAATGGAAATCGCCGGCCTTGGCGCGCTGGAAAACCCGGTCGCAGCGGAAACATGAACGCAACATCCACAGGAGGACACCATGCCTGACGAGGTCTCGATTGACCGATTCCACACCATCCCCGCGTTGAAAGGCCTCAGCACGGCCGAACTCGACGTGGTGGATGGCATCACGTTCACCGTCGCGCTCAAGCCCGGCCAGGCGTTGTTCAAGGAAGGCGACTCCGGCGACGGGATGTATCTGCTGGTCAGCGGCGGCGTCGAGCTGTCGAAGAAGATTGATACCGACGCGCGCTGGCAGGTCGCCCGGCTGGAGCCGGGCGCGTGTTTTGGCGAGATGGCGCTGTTGAGCAACCAGCCGCGCGCGGCCACCTGCACCGCCCTGACGCCGGCGATGCTGATGAAAGTGCCCTACAAGGAATTCGGCGCGCTGCTCAAGGCCGGCAACATCGCCGTCTTGAAGGTCACCGCCAACCTTGCCCGCGTCCTGAGCACGCGCCTGACGAAAGTCCTCGCCGACCAGTCGCGCCTGCTCAAGGCCCAGCGCGCCCTTTCCACTGACACACAGAAGAAACTGCTGACGGTTTACCAGCACGGCGAAGGCCTTGTCTGATCCCAGCCCAATCACCGCCATCCACCCAGAGAACGCGACACCGCCCCATGGCCATCTATCAGGAACACGAACTTCAGGTCGTTTCGAAGAAGTTCCAGATCTACGGCGAAATCCTCCACGCCGAGCCGTGCAAGATCGGGCACATCAACGAGACCTACACCGCCACCTACGACCAAGGCGGCACCCGTGTCCGTTACATTCACCAGAAAATCAACCAGAACGTCTTCAAGCAGCCCGACGCCGTGATGGAGAACGTCATGCGCGTCACCACCCACTTGCGAGACAAGCTCATCGCCGAACGCGCGGGCGACATCACCCGCCGCGCGGTCACGGTCGTGCCGACGCGCGCCGGGCATTCGTTCTACCGCACGCGCTCCGGTGATTACTGGCGGACGTTCGTGTTCATCGAGGGCCTCCAGACATACGAGGCGGTGCAGTCGCCCGAACAGGCCGCCGAGGCCGGCTTCGCGTTCGGCCAGTTCCAGCGCCTGCTGGCCGACCTGCCGGGTGAACGGTTGCACGAGACGATCCCCGACTTCCACAACACGCGGAAGCGCTTCGCCGCGCTCCAACAGGCCATCGAGAACGACCACTACAACCGCGCCAAGGACGTCGCGAAGGAGATCAAGTTCGCCCTCGCGCAGGAGCCGATCGTGGACGTGCTGCTCGGCTCGCTCGCTCGCGGCGAGCTGCCCGAGCGCGCCACGCACAACGACACCAAGTTCAACAACGTGATGATGGATGTCGTCACCGGCAAGGCCATGTGCGTCGTGGACCTCGACACCGTCATGCCCGGCTTGGCGCACTACGATTTCGGCGACATGGTCCGCACGACCACCAGCCCGACCGTCGAGGACGAACCCGACCTCTCGAAGGTCGAGATGAACACGCCCATCTTCCAGTCCCTCGCCCGCGGCTACCTCGCCGCCGCCGGATCATTCCTGACACCCGCTGAGAAATCGCACCTCGCCTTTTCCGGCAAGCTGATCACCTTCACCATCGGCATCCGGTTCCTCACCGACTTCCTCAACGGCGACAAATACTTCCGCGTCCATCGCCCGCACCACAACCTCGACCGCTGCCGCACCCAGTTCAAACTCGTGCAGTCCATCGAGCGCCAGCAGGACGCCATGCAGAAATTCGTGGACGGCCTCTGACGCGCCTAAGCCCACCCGTCCCATCCCTATCCCCGCATCTCATCCAACACGCGCCTGGCCGCCTCGGCGGGATCCGGCGCGGCGAGGATCGGCCGACCGACGACGATGTAATCCGCGCCGGCCTCGACCGCCGCGCGCGGGGTGACGATGCGCTTCTGGTCGCCGGTCTCGCTCCACGCGGGACGGATGCCCGGACAGACCAGTTTGAACCCGGCGCCCAACTCGCGTTTCAACGCCACCGCTTCGCGCGCGGAACACACAACGCCGTCCAGGCCGCTGGCCTTCGCCGCGCGTGCCAAGGCCAGCACATCGGCTTCGGTGGCGGCCTGGCTGGTCAGGATGGTGACGGCAATCACGAGCGGCCGTGCCGTCCCCGCTCGTCCGCCGCCCTCGACCGCCGCGCGCATCATCGCCTCGCCACCGCTGGCGTGGACGTTGAACATCCCGACCCCGAGGGCCGCCGCGGACCGCGCCGCGCTGGAGACGGTGTTCGGGATGTCGTGGAGTTTCAGGTCGAGGAACACGTTTGCGCCGCGGGCACGGACTTCGCGGACGATGGCCGGGCCGGCGGCGGTGAAAAGGTGCAGGCCGACCTTGAACCAGCGGGCGCCGCCGGCGAGCCGGTCGAGCAGACGGCCGGCTTCATCGAGACCGGGCACGTCGAGGGCGACGATCAATTCCGTGGGCATGGCGGCGGAGGGTAGGGGAAACCGCTTGCCGTTGCAAGCGACGCGGGGGCGTGATAGCGTCGCGCCGTGTTCCGCTGGATGCCAATCGTGCTCATGGCGCTCGCAAGCACCGCGTCGGCGCAGCTCAGCGTCCGGCTGCGGCTGGACCGGGAGAAATACCTGCTTTACGAACCGGTCTCGGCGACGGTGCAGGTGGACAACTTCGGCGCGGCGGCGCTGAAACTGGACGACGCCGAGTCGGCGCCGTGGCTCCGGTTCGAGGTGCTGCACAAGAACGGCCGGCGCGCCTCGGTGGTCGGCTCGGGATTTCTGGCCGGCTCGACGACGCTGAAACCCGGCGAGGCCGTCGCGCGCAGCGCCAACCTGGTGGCGTTCTACAACATCCGCGACGTGGGCGAATACCGCGTGCGGGCCATCGTCAAGGCGGCGGGCCTGGGCGGCGGGTTCGTCTCCAACGAGCTTGCGTTTTTCGTCGTGGGCGGGCGGATGATCTGGACCAAGTCTGTCGGCGTCGCCGGGAACAAGGACAAGAACACCTGGCGCACCTACTCGCTGTTGACGCTGCGGATCGATCCTTACGACCGGCTCTACGCCCGCGTCGAGAATGAGCGCGAGGAACTGGTCTATGGCGTCATCCCGCTCGGCCCCAGCGTGACCCTGGGCGCGCCGCAGGCGGAGGTTGACCGGCAAGCCCGGCTCCACGTGCTGCACCAGATTGCGCCGCGGCACTTCAACTATGCGGTGATTTCAATGAACGGCGCGGTGTTGAACCGCGACTCGTATTCCGACTTCGAGTCGCGGCCGGAACTGCGGCGCGCCGAGGATGGCGACCTGAAGGTGATCGGCGGCGAGCGGATCGCATCGTCGCCATCGGCCGTGCCGCTCTACAGACAGCCGACACCGCCGTAGCAACCCGACGATGCGGAGACAGGAGGATTTCCCCATGCCTTTCCCCATTCGCATGTTGATGCTGGCGTTGCTGGCGGCTACCGCCACCGCGCTGGCGGCCGAGAAGCCGGCCGCGCCGGCTGCGTCCGCCGCCGCCACCGGCGGCGCGCAGTTCGCGCTGCGCGACGGCACGGTCATCGTCGGCAAGACCGACCTGAAGGCCATTGACGTGATGACGGCCTACGGCACGCTCAGCGTGCCGATCAACGACGTGTTGAAAATCCGCATCGGCAAGAAGTCCGACCACGACTTGAAGTCGAAGATAGACAAGTGCATCGCCGACCTTGGCAGCAAGGACTTCGCCGCGCGCGACCAGGCCACCACCGAGTTGTCCAAGCTCGGCCGGCTCGCCTACACCGAGCTGCGCAAGGCGGTCATGTCCGACGATCTCGAGGTCAAGGAGCGCGCCGCCAAGCTGCTCGACGACATGGGCGCGATCGAGGACGAGGCGGATGTGCCGCGCCAGCGCAACACGCGTGAGGAGAACGTGACGATCAAGAGCGGCGGCACGCCGGCGGCGTGGGGCGAGCAGCCAGAGAAGCAACGCCCAAAAGACGTGGACGCGCGCTGGACCAAGAAGAACGACGAGCGGCATTTCGGCTGCAAGAACCACGTCAAGGCGGACGCGCAGGGCAAACTCATCGAGACCTATGCCGTGACAGACGCCAGCGTGCATGACTCGCAGATGCTGGCGCCGCTGGTGGACGGCGCCGAGGGGGCGGTCTATGCCGACAGCGCGTATCGGAGTGCGTCAGCGGAAGCGATGTTGGCGGCGAAACAAAAAGAGTCAAAACCATGAACCCAACCACCGAAGGAGTCGCCATGACCGAAACCAAACAAAAAATAGAACCACAACCCTCAAGCTGGTTCCGCAAGATAGTTGCCGGGAGTTCCCCCTTGTTGATCCTGTTCGCAGCCGTTGCGATGCTCCGCGCCGCCCCATCGCCGTCGGCCGCGAAACCGCAAAGCGACCAGCCCCCGGCGCCGAGCCGGGCCGCTCCCGCCGTCGCCGTCAACTACATCGCCGACACCGAAGCGATCCTGGCGAAGCATCTTCGTCCGGGAGACCGCCTGGCGTTCGAGCGGCTTCAGGTGTTGAAGTCGCCGACATGGCCCGCGAAAGCCATTGCCTTGCAACAAAAGACCGGAGCGCAAATCCTCGTCACGTGGCCCTCGTGGCGGCTGGCGCAAGCCAACGCGAACCGGTTCGCGCCGCAGGCCGGCGTCTTCGGCTACGACATCGAATCAGACTCGCCGCAGGACGAAATCCGCGACACCGCGCGAACGATGCGGGACGCGCGGGCGTTCCTGAAACATCTCGCGGAAAAACACCGGCATCCCATCCGGTTCTCCTGCGGGCTGAACCACAACTTCGGCGTCGCCCACCTGAAAGACCTGGTCCAGGCCGACGACGTCCACATCCACTGCAACGGCATGTTGCGGGAGTATCCGGCGAAAGACCGCCGCGGCCAACACTACGTCGAGTGGGCCGTGGCCACCGCGCAGGCGGCGCGGCGGGCCAACCCCCAAGTCGCTCTTTGGTTTGGCGTCCACGTGCCGGGCATGGATGCGGACAAGTCCATCGAAGTGGCCCGGCGCATCAGCGAGCAGATGCAGCGGCTGAAGCTGCCCTTGGACGGCTTCACACTTTGGAGCGTGCAACGGCGCGGCAGCGACCCGCAAACGCTGGCCAAGATCCTGGAGCGCATCCGTCCGCCCGCCCCCCAGCCGCAAACCTCTTGCCGTCAAGACTGAACGCGGCAGCCGCCACCGGGGCGGCACGGCGGATTCATCTGGTTTTGGGAATGGCGTGGCGTGGCGCGGCCGGGGGAGGCGGCTGCAGGCCGGTTGGCGCGAATCGCCGAGAGCGCCATCCCCAACGCGGCGTCCGGGGCGCGCGGGACGCGCGGTTCGTCCCGGAGCATCAGTTCCAAGTCCTCGATGGCGGCGTCATACTCGCGCGCGTCGAAGTGCCGCCGGGCCAGCACGAGCCGCGCCTCCCCCTGGGCCGTGCCGAACGGATACCGCGCGATGAGGTCGGGCAACGCGCCGGGATCCGTGTGTTTGCGCGCGTCGGTCAGACTGCGCTGCGCGGCCGCCTCGGCGCGCGCGTAAACGCCGGGGCCGTGCGGCACAATGAGGCGCTCGATCCGCTGCATGGCCAGCGCGCGGTTCGAGAGACGGCCCGCCGCCAAAGGCGCTCCATCGGCTGCGGCGCGTTGCGGCAGTTCGAGCCACGCCTCGGATTCGTGATCGAGGATCATCTGGAGCGCGTCGCAGGCCTTCGCGGGCGCGTGGCGGGCCTCGTGGGCGTCGGCGAGGCGCAGCCAGCGCTCGCTGCGCTCGGCCGCGGTGGCGGCGGAGCTTGCGGCGCGTTCCAGCCAGACCATCGCCTGGGCCGGCTCGGCCTCGGCCATCGCGAGATGGCAGCGGAAGAGCAACGGCGGAATTTCCCCAGCGGCGTCGCCCTTCGGTGGCGACAGCGAGCGGGCCTTCAACAGATCGTCCAACGCCCGCCGCGGCCGGCGCGAACGTAACGCGGTCACCGCTCTTCTCGATCAGCCCGTGGTAAAGCTCGGCAGCAGCGCGCCACTGGCGCGTCTCGACCAATTGCCGGGCCTGTGACAGCAACGTGTCGAGGTCGGAATCCGTCCGAAAGATCGTGCTCGATGGCGCCGGCACGGGAGGCAGAACGTCCGCCGCAATCACCGCGGCGACCGGCCAGCAGAGCAGCAAAAGCAATATCCCTCGGCGTTCACAAACCGCTTGCATATTACTGGCTGGCAGCCTCACGCGCCAGCGCGCGGACGCGCCTGTTCGTTACTTCCGGTCCTTCCTCAGCGCATAGGCCACGAACGAGATCAGCCCTGAGAAGCGATAGCCCGGATCAACATGATGTTCGATGACGTAGAACGCGAAGTAGTAGGCCCGGCAGAATGCCCAGACCATCAGCCGCGCCAGCACCACAACCCTCAACAAGGTTCCGCAAACCCGTTACCGGAGGTTCCCGCCGCTTGGTTTTCGATGTTTTCCGGTTGTAATCCGGCGATTCGCTCTGACAAAATGCGCGCGGGTAAGGTCAT
>DYDC01000092.1 GCA_020718125.1 Methylacidiphilum sp.
GCCCAAACAACCAATGCACCACCGCTAGCTTCAACTATCGGCGGGACATATCGCGAGCCGTCCGGGCGCGATGTCACTTGCCCGGCGGCTGGGAAAGCTCGTTGACCTTCAACAGGTCCCCGCAGGCCAGGTCGGGCCGGTTCATCTTCTGGTAAACGGCGCTGCGTTCCTGGTAGGCGGCTGTCAAACACGGGTCGAGCGCGACGGCCTGGTCGAGGTCTGCGAGCGCCCCCACGAGGTTGCTCATCTGATGGTGGATCGCTCCGCGCAACAGGAACGCCGCGGCAAGTCCCGGCTGCATCTCGACTAGCTTGTTCGCGTCGGCGAGCGCATCGGCAAGCTGGCCCTTCATGGCGCGGGCGCGGGCGCGCTCGTCGTAGGCGGCGGGGAGCTTCGGGTCGAGCGCGACGGCGCGGTCGGCGTCGCGCAATGCGTCATCGAAGCGGTTGAGCAGGCGCAGGCAGTTGGCCCGCCACGTGAGCCAGATCGGCTGGTCGGGCTGTGCCTTGAGGGCGGTGTCGAAGTCCTTGGCGGCGCCCTCGCGGTCACCTTTGAGAGCCAGTGCCAGGCCGCGCTGGGCGAACAGCATCGGCGTCTTCAAGCCCATTTCGGCGGCGCGATTGAAATCAGCGACGGCCTCGTCGAGCTTGCCGCGGCCGAGCATCATCATGCCCCGGTTGGCGCGGGCTTCGGCGAAGTTCGGCGCGAGTTGGATCGCCTCGGTGAGTTGCTTGATGGCCTCGTCCACCTTGCCCTTCTGGGCGTTGGCGACGCTCTGCTGGAAAAGCTGGACGGCCTTGAGCAGTTGAGGCGGCGCGGCCATCGGACGCGCGTCGGCGGGCGGCGGGCGCAGGCCGCCACTTTGTTGTGCCGCGCCCGGCTGCAGGCCGCGCAGCGCGGCCCCGGCGAGCTTGCGCTCCTCGTTGCCGCGGTCTTTCTGTTTCCAACCGTCGTAGATCTTCGCGCGGGCGACGTGGACGGCGGCGCGTGTCTGCGCATCGAGCGGTGATTTCAGCGCGATGGCGTAATCCTCCAGCGCGCCGTCGAGGTCGTTGCGCCTGGTCTTCAGCGCGGCACGGCGGAACAGGAGACTAGGCTCGCGCGAAAGCGCGTGGGCGCGATCGAGGTCGGCCAGCGCGCTTTTGGTCTCGTCCTGCGCCTCGTAGGCGGCGGCGCGCCCCTCGTAGGCGTAGGCGTAGCGCTTATCCAGGCTGATGGACTTCGTGAACTCGTCCATCGCGGCGTCCGTGTTCTTCTTCAACATGAGGGCCGCGCCGCGGACGGCGTGGGCGGGCGAGTCATTGGGCGAGAGCGCGATGAGTTTGTCGGCGGCGGCCAGCGCGCCGTCGCCATCGTTGCGCTGGAGTTGGGCAATGGTCAGCTCCAGCCACGCGGCGGCGTAATCGGGCTGGAGTGCAACGGCGCGCTGGAGGTGCTTCACCGCAAGATCAAACCGGTTGAGGCGGCGCAGGACGTGGCCGTGGATGGCGTGGGTCATCGGCGTTTCCGGCGCGAACGCGACGGCCTCGGCGGACGCCGCGACGGCTTCTTCGAGGCGGCCGGCGTTGCGCAGTTCGTCGGCCTTGCGGGCCTTGTCCATCGCACGGGCGACGGTGCTCTCGTTGAGGAGTTGAGTGAGGGTTTGCGGGAGGTTGAAGTCGGCGAGCGCGGGGATGCCGGCAAAGGTTAACGCCAACGACAGAAAGAAACATCCGAAGCCACGAGGCTCGAAAGCCGGAATAAATCCGAATCTCGAAGCTCGAAACATCTGGCTGGACCGGTGAAGCAACTGGGCTTCGGATTTCGGATTTCCCATCATCGGCCGCTCCGAAGCGTGTGCGCGAAAAACACGGCGGCCCGTCACGACGCCGCGGGATAGGCGGCCATCAGCGCGAGCATCTCGCGGACGGCGCGGTCGAGGCCGACGAGAACGGCGCGGCTGATGATGGAGTGGCCGATGTTCAGCTCGACCAGGCGCGGGATGCGCAGGATGTCGTGGATGTTCTCGTAGTTGATGCCGTGGCCGGCGTTGACGCGCAGGCCAAGTTTGTGGGCCAGTTCGGCGCCGCGGATGAGGCGGTCCAGCTCGCGCTCGCGAGCCGCGTGGGAGGCGGCGTTGGCATGGGCGCCGGTGTGCAGTTCGACAAACTCCGCGCCGGTGCGGGCGCTGGCTTCGAGTTGCTTGCGATCGGGGTCCACGAAGAGGCTGACTTCGCGGCCACCGGCCCGGAGCGTCTTGACGGCGGCGGCGACGGTCCTGTAGCCGCCAGCAACGTCGAGGCCGCCCTCGGTGCTGATCTCCTCCCGTTTCTCCGGGACGAGGCAGCAGACTTCCGGTTTCAGTTCGAGCGCGATGCGGATGATCGCGGGCGTGGCTGCCATCTCGAGGTCAATGCGCGTGCGGCAGGTCTGGCGGATGAGGCGCAGGTCGCGGTCCTGGATGTGACGGCGGTCTTCGCGGAGGTGGAGGGTGATGCCGTGGGCGCCGGCCAGTTCACAGAGGGAGGCGGCGGCGACGGGATCCGGTTCGGGCACGGCGCCGGTCGGCTCGCCCTTGTATCGGGCCTGCCGCAGCGTGGCGACGTGGTCAATGTTGACGCCCAGTTTCAGCATGGGGCGCGAAATATGATGGCGGCCGCGGGCAAAAGCAACTTGGAAGTCCGGGCATCGTTGCGTATGTTCGCGGCCTGATGCCGGAGGATTTCGACAGACTGTTGAAGGACGCGACGGAGCGTTTCCGCCCCGGCGAGCGCGACAAGCGCGGGCGGCGGCTGGCGCTTTACGGGCACTTTTGGAAGCAGGAACAGGACCGGTTGCTGAAGCTGCACCGCGCGGGCGGCGGCGGGCGCGAGGTGGCGGCATTGCGCGCGCAGATGATGGATGCGGCGCTGCGGCGGATGTTCGAGCGCGCGCTGGCGCACCACGAGGAGGAGCATACGGGCGCGAAGCGCCCGCCCATGGCGCTGGTGGCGCTGGGCGGTTACGGGCGCGGCGAGCTGAATCCGTTCAGCGACATTGACATCATGTGTCTGCACGCGGCGGGGCGGCGGACGCAGCGCGGCAATCCGTTCCTGCAGGCGATCTACGACAGCCTGGTGCTGTTGCTCTACGACAGCGGTTTGAAAGTGGGCTACTTCGCCAGGACCGTGAGGGAGTGCGTCGAGCAGGCCAACAAGGACATGGAGTCGAAGACCGCGCTGATCGAGGCGCGGCTGCTGGTGGGCGACGCGGACCTGTTCGGCGAGTTCAAAGACGCCGTGCTCCGCCAGTGCGTGAAATCCGCCGTGGACGGCTACATCGAGTCGCGGATGCTTGACCAGGCAGAACGGCACCGCAAGTTCGGGGACACCGTGTTCCTGCAGGAACCCAACATCAAGAACGGCTGTGGCGGGTTGCGGGATTTCCAAAACCTGCTCTGGATGAGCCTCTTCAAGCACGGCGTGCGGACGCTGCCGGAGCTTGAGGAACGGAAGTTCCTGACGCCCGCCGAACGCCAGGCGCTCGAGGCGGCCTATGATTTCCTGCTGCGCGTGCGCACGGAACTGCACTATGTGGCGGGCCGGGCAATGGGAGTGCTGACTCTGGCCCTGCAGGCGCCGGTGGCCGACGGGCTGGGTTACGCGGACGCTGACCCGTTGCGGCGGATCGAGCGGTTCATGCGCGACTACTACCGCCATGCGCGCGCCATCTACCGCCTGACCAACGCGCTCGCGCTGCGCATGGCGCTCAAGCCGCCGGGTTACCTCGAAAGGCTGGGCGCGCACGTGCCGATGCTGCGACTGGGGCGCAAGACGGAGCGCGTGGACGGCTTCATTGTGCGCGGCGACAGGATCGAGCCGGAGTCGCCGGACATCTTCCGCGCAGACCCGCTGCGGACGATCCGCGTCTTTCGCCTCGCGCAACAACGGCAGGCCACGCTCGGGCCGGAGTTGCAGACGATGATCCGCGAGCAGCTCGCGCTGGTGAACGACGCCTTCCGCGGCAACCCGCGCGCGCGGGAGACGTTCCTGGCCATCCTTTCCGAAACCGGCAACGTCGGCCGCGTCGCCCGCATGATGCACGAGGTCGGTTTCCTCGGCCAATACCTGCCGGAGTTCGGCGCGCTCGACGCGCTGGTGCAGCACGAGTTTTTCCACCGCTACACCGCCGACGAACACACGCTGGTGACGCTGGAACGGCTCGACGCCGTGGCCGGCGCCACCGGGGCGCCGGAACTGCAATACCAGCGTCTCTTGCGCGAATGCACACGCCCGGAACTGCTCTACCTCGCCCTGCTGTTGCACGACTGCGGCAAGGCCGCCAATGCCCCCGCGCACACCGAGGTCAGCATCGAGATGACCCGCCGCGTCGCGGACCGGCTCGCGCTGGACGAAGCCGGGCGCGGGACGCTGGAGTTCCTGGTGCGGCATCACCTGGATTTCCACGACATCTCGCAGCGCCGCGACCTCGACGACGCCGACGCCATCGCGGACTTCGCGCGCGTCGTCGAAAACCGCGCGCGGCTGGACATGTTGCTGGTGCTCACCTACGCCGACATGACCGGCACCAGCGCCGATGTCTGGAACGAATGGCGCAACTCGCTGCTCTGGGAGCTTTACCTGAAGACCCGCGGCGAGCTGGTGGCGGGCGCGGAATCGCAGGCGCTGCAGGAACAACGGCTGCAGGAGTTGCAGGACGACGTCCGGGCGCGCAGCGCCGTGGCGGCCGACGAGGTGGACGCGCACTTCCGCGAGACGCAGCGGCGGTATTTCCTCACGTTCACGCCGGACGAAATCCTCCAGCACCTCGACATCATCCACGCCTTCATGGAGCAGATGACGCGCAGCCCGGACGACCAACTCCGGCCGATCGTGCGCTGGGCCGACAAACCCGACCGCGGCTACACGCAGGTGGTGGTGTGCACCTGGGACCGCGAAGGGCTGTTCAGCAAGGTCTGCGGCTCGTTTTCCTACGCCGGCGTGAACATCCTCAGCTCCAACGCCTACAGCCGCTTCGATGGCATCGTGCTCGACATCTTCAACGTCGCCGATGTCGAAGGCCGCGTCGTGGACGACCCGGAGCAGCGCGACACCCTCGAGAAGACGCTCGACGGCGTGCTCAACCGCGGCGAAAACCTCGACCGCCTGCTGGCCCGACATCGGCCGGGCCGCCGCGCCGGCCGCGTCCCGCAGGGCGTCGTGCCGACGCAGGTCACGGTGGACCTGCACGCCTCGCGCACGCGCACCGTCGTCGAGGTCCAGGCCGAAGACCGGCTCGGCCTGCTCTACACCATCGCCCAGACGCTGGCGCGCAACGGCCTCGACATCAACCTCGCCCGCATCTCGACGGAAAAAGGCGCGGCGCTCGACACGTTCTATGTCGTGGACCTCGAAGACAACAAGGTCACCGACGCCGGCTGGATCGAGCACGTCCGCATTGAACTGGCCCGCGCCATCGAGAACCTCCGCCGCCGCCCCATCGAGGCATGACCCCATGAGCGCCGAACCCACCGACCTGCGTGAGCGTTACGAACGGCTGCAGGTCCTCCACAGCATCAGCACGGCCCTCAGCGCCGCGCATGAGCCTCGCGAAATCTTCGCGCTGGTGTTGCGCGAGGCCGTCCGCGTCACCCGCGCCGGCAGCGGCTCGCTCGTCCTCATCAATCCCACCACCGGCTTGCTCGAGATCGAGGCGGCGATCGGCCTCAGCGAGGAAGCGCAGAAAACCAAACTTCCCCTCGACCAGGGCATCACCGACTGGGTCGCGCGCACGGGCGAACCGTTGCGCGTCGGCGACGTGGCGGCGGACCGCCGCTACGTGGCCGTGCGCGAGTGTGTCCGCAGCGAGCCGGAGCTGCGCCCCACCGACCTCAACGCGCTGCTCGACGACGTGCTGCTGCTCGTCCGCCACAAACTCGCCCATCAGAGCGTCTCGTTGCGTCAGGAACTCGCGCCGGGACTGCCGCCGATTGCCCTCGACCGCACCCAGATCGAGCAGGTCATCCTCGACCTCATCCTCAACGCCGCGCAGGCCATGCCCTCCGGCGGCGCGCTCACCATCGCCACGCGCAGCGATGCGGCGGGCGTGTGGCTCATCATCACCGACACCGGCGTCGGCATCACCCCCGAGGCGCGCCAGCGCTTGTTCGACCCCTTCCTCACCACCAAGCCCGCCGGCACCGGCATCGGCCTCGCCCTCGTTCACAAGATCATCGAAGCCCACAAAGGCCGCATCGAAGTCGAGAGCGCACAGGGCAAGGGAACAACATTCCGCGTGCTACTGCCGGCGTGAAGGCCACGTCAAGCCGCTTGCAACTCACGCACATGGCTGATGTCCCGCTTGCCGACGGGGCGCACATCGGACGCCTCGACGGTTGCCACCGCCACCGTCCGACCAGCGAGCGTGACAAATTCAACTTCATAGGCGAGACCGCCACGATGAATATGCACGACCGTGCCCACGTCGCCCGCCTCAAGACTTTCTTCCGGCAGGTTCTTCGTCAGCACCACACAATCATGTTCTTTGATTTTCATTCAGCCTCCAGAGGATATGCGGTCAGCAGGCGCGGCGCAACCTCGCCTTGATCCAATTGCCACACGCTCCGCACGCGCGGACGGCGGCCATTGGGACAATTCAATCTGCCCTCCACCTCATAGCGCGGGCCAAAACCCGTCTTCCGCGTCGTTCGTGATCTCCCAAGCGGCTCGGTTCAGCTTCCCCACATTCCACCTTCGGATGGCTCGCCGCACTTCCTCGGTGATCTTCTTCGATGTCGGGTTGAGCGGCGGAATCCCGAATGCTCGCGTAAACCCGATGAGAAACAGGTGATAGGGCCGGCCGATTTCATCGTAGGCCATCTTCGCACCGTGTCTAAAGAAAATGTCCCATCCAACAAATGGCTCCGGCTGCTGGCCCTTGGCCCGTAGCGCCTCGCATCGTCGCCACAACTTCCACGCCTCACAATAATCGCCATCCTCTCGCCACACTCTCCAAAGCGCGATGATCGCCTTCGGCCGTTCCGCCAAGCGCCAAAACGTCGCCTCCAGTGGCCAGAGTCTTGGCTCAGGTGGTTTGATCTCAATCCCCAGCCGCCGCGCTTCCTCAATCACGGCCTGCGCTTCTTCGATGGTGATTTGCGGCGCGTCTTCGTTCTCTGCGTTCATAACCTCTGACTCCGTTACACAAGCAGCAGGCTTGCCCTGTGCCAGTAGTGAAACGCTTCCGGGTTGCCGCCTTTGAGACGGTTCAACGGTTGCCACGGTGCCGGAATCTGTGCCTCACGCAACTCCCCGGCGCGGGCCGGCTGGAAACGCAACTGCTCGATGGACACGCCCGCCGGCTGGCGTTGAATCCACGCCGCCACACAAGCCACCTTGCCGGCGGCGATCCGCGCCTCATCTCGCCGGAATCGCTGGTTCACAAGATGGTTTTGCAGGTCGCCCACGCCCTGTTGCAAGAAAAGCCCCTCCTTCGTTTCCTTCCCGCCTTTCAACGCCAGTTGACTCAACCGAAACGCGGCTTCGATGGAATCGTTCAGCGTGTCGGCAAGACTGAACTTCGCCTTCCGATACACAAGCTGCCGCGCGTGCGTCGTTGCATACGCCTCAGCGGCCACGCGCAGATCATGGGCCGCATCGAATAGCGTGCCCACGTCGAAAAGCTGCTTCACAATGTCCGTCTTGCGTCGCGGATGGTAGAGGATGCCGATGGTCTTCGGCGCGAACGCCGTCAGCTTGTCGCCGAGCAGGCTGTCCACCGTCGGCACCGGCACGCGCACTTCCCGCGTCGGGACGATAAACGGCGTCTGGATCGCCACCGGCTCGCAATACGGCGTTACATGCCGCTCGAATAGCACGTCGAGCAGAACGAAATCCGGTTTCGACTCAATCGCCGACGGATAGAAGACCTTGAAATGCTTCTTGGGCGGCAGTTCCTTGTCCCGCTTGGCGTCATGCTCGTAGCCGGCCAGCGGCGCGAGCTTGCACACACCGTCAAGCACCGCCCGCAACTCCGCCGCCTTCGCTTGCGTGACTATATCCACGTCAATGGACAACCGCCGGACAGAATTCAGCCGTAGCAACAGGCTCGTGCCGCCCTTGAATTGGATGGGCAACCCGCTTTCCGCCAGATGGCCGAGAAGCTGGAGCGCCACGATGGCCTTCTCCAGCATCACCGGGTTCCGGCATCCCATAGCGGACGCCATCTTCAAAACCCACGGCTTTTCAAAGCATTCAGGTGAGATCATCGGGCGTTTGAGAATCTCACCAAAGCGGACTTTTCAAAAAACTCCGCTTTAATATGCTGCGCCAGTTCCAACCCGGCGGGGCGGCGCTCGCGGGCGTAATCCAGCAGCCGGGCCAGCAGAATCCGGCGGCTTCCCGCGAGATTCTCAAACGTGCGGAAAAACTCGCCTTCATCCATGAGGGGGAGCGCCCGGCATTCCATGAACAACTCCACCAACAACCCTTCGATGGCCAGCAGATGCCCTTCAACGGGTTGTCTTCCGGCTTGCCTCGTCACCCTGGGCCGGATCACCACCGTCCGCTCGCGGGTCGTGAACTGGCTGGCCGCTTTCCCACGCGGATTCAGGTAGGCGTCAAAACCGGCGTCGCGCAGATGCTCAAACACGCTCTCCATCGAATCGCGGTCGGTGTGGACAAACGAGACGAACTTCGCCAGCAGGTGATGACCGTAGCCGGCGATCTGCTCCGTGCTCCAACAGGTGAACTCCAGCAACGGGAATTGCTTCTCCAGCCGTCGCGCCAGCGCCGCGACCGGCTTCGTGTTCAGCTTGAACGGCTCCGCCAGCCGCGAATACCAGCCTCGGCCCGCGTCATACACCGCCCCCGTCGCCATCGCCTCGCTGAGATACTCCCGCAGCAGTTCCTCGCGGCACTTGACCGCGTGCGCCGTCAGATAAGCGCGGACATCCTTCAGGTTGAAGTAGGGGGAGCGCGCCGCCAGCGCCGGGAGACACTCTTTCCGCAGAAACTCTTTGATGCTGATCGTCTTTTCGGCGCTCATCCTACTTCGCCCCTTCCGCCCCTTCAACGATTTCGATCTCCTCCGCCGTCAGGCCGTAGAGGCGATAGACCCGCTCGTCTATCTCACGCT
>DYDC01000093.1 GCA_020718125.1 Methylacidiphilum sp.
ACCAGTTCCGCCCATTCCCATTCGGTCTCGGCGAGGTCCCGGACATTGAGGTCCACCAGGCGCAGTTCCCAATCCGTGGGCAGCATTGCCGCGACCGTCAGCAGGCCGATGGGCGGGCACATGGTTTTCCGGCCCAAGCGCCGACAGATCTCTTCAAAATTCCAATACGAGCGCTCCGTCCGCGGACTGATGAGCAGCGTTTTCATGATCATTTCCCGGTGCGGCGTGTGCCGCGTTCCGGCTCCGGCCGCCCGGCCTCCTCCCCGCAAGCCGGGGCCGGCATCGCGCCCACCGCTTGGCACACCACCGCACGGATGCGGAACATGTCCTCGGCTTGGACGCACCCGGTTATATACTTCCTGATGCGGCTTGGATTTCTTTTCAGTATTCCGAAAATGTTCCTCCAATACTGAAACCGGCACGGAGACAGGATTCCCTGGCGCCAGCACAATCGAAGAAAACCGGCAAGGTTTGTCCCGGGCGAGCTTGGCGGACGATGCCGCCGGGCCGTGTTGGGGGACAGAGGTTTGTCCACGGCCTTCGCCATGGCCGCGCGTGTGGGTCGCATGGCCAGGTGATAGCGATAGTTCCGGGCGAGAAAACGGGATGGCTCGTAGAGACTATCCCACACCATCCGGTGATCGCTCAGAATATCGGTTTCAGGCCTGCTTGGAACGTAGTTTAAGTGCGGCACGACGGTTGTTTCGCCGGTTGGTCGGTTCAAGACAAGCCGGTTCTCCGTGGCCAGCCGCTTCCACAGACGGGTGTCCGGCGGCACTTGCAGGGTGTTGATCATCACGATCGGAATGCAGGTCCTTTCGACCAGAGAACAAATCCGCCCGCCTGCGCCCGGCTTCTCGCCATCCATGCCGAGGACGAAACTTCCGATCACCGACAGGCCGTTGCGAGTGATGTTATTCAAGGATTCCTCGATGGGATTCCGGATGTTCTGGAACTTCCCCGCCACAGCGAGCGCATCCTTGTCTGACGATTCAATCCCCACAAAAACGAAACTGAAATTGGCCGCCGTCATCAGGTCTATCATCTCCGAGTTCTGTCCGAGATTGACCGACGCCTGCGTTCCGTAAACAAACGATTCTCCGTGCGTCTTGTTCCACGGCGTCAGCTTCGCCAGCACAGCGCGCGCGTGCGCCTTGTTGGCGATGAAATTATCGTCGCTGATGAAGACCGTTCCACGGTATCCGAGCCGATCAAGCTCCTCCAGTTCCGCGACCACTTGCTCCGGCGTCTTGAATCTCGGCTTTTGCCCATACAGGTTGACCACGTCGCAGAACTCACAATCGAAACAACAACCGCGCGATGTTTGCACCGCCATGTTGGCGTAATCATCGAGACGCACCAGGTCAAACCGCGGCACCGGCGAGGCGGACAAGTCCGGCTTCTCAGGATGCGCGAAGACACCGCGCGTCCGGCCCTCCTTCAGTGCCTGCAGCAACAAGGGCAGCGTGTTCTCCGCCTCGCCGCGCACAAGGAAATCACAGCCGGCCGCCAGCACCTCATCGGACATGCTGGTGGCATACGGACCGCCCACGACAGTGGCCTTGCCCCGTCGCCTGGCTTCCCCGATGATTTGCCGGACGCTGTCCTGATGAACCACCATCCCGGTGATCATCACCAGGTCAGCCCAGAGCCAGTCCGCCTCGGTCAGTTCCTGCGTCTGGAGGTCCACCACGCGCAGTTGCCAGTCCGGCGGCAGCATTGCGCCCACCGTCAGCAAGCTGAGAGGAGGGAAAAGGGCCTTTCGTCCCACCAACCGGCATACTTCCGGGAAAGACCAGAACGACGACCGAGCCTTCGGATTGATCAACAATGCTCTCATGAAACCAAGTCAGACAATAAACCCGACTCTAACCCCCTACAGTCATCGTGCAACGGCAAAATCCGCCTGCAAGACGGCCCGTCGGATGTCAGCGGTCCTCAATCCAAGGAATCGTGTCTTCGCCGTGCTCGACATCGAGGAACATCGCGAAAATCTGGTCGCGCTTGATGCCGCGCAGTTTCATCTCGTTCATCAGATTCACGGCGTCCCGAATGTCGCGGTCGGTTTTCATCGCCGGGTCGGCAATGGCGGGTTTCTCCTAGTGCTGGAGCGGCATGGTGGGGCCGGCCCGCTTGGCGCTGTCGGGGAAAGCGGCTCCGTCTTCTCGATGTGGCGCGGGAGAATGCCGAAAACACCGAACTGACAATCAACGGCCACCACCAGAATCCCGAACACGGCCAGAGCGAGGCCCACACTGATGACGACCTCAAAGAACCGCCGCAAGAGAGCTTTCATGCGCCATGCGCTCCTTATCACGAAGCGCCTGCTGGGAACAACGGCGATCCAGCCATCCCATGCCGTCATGTTTCGCGGGGCTGGAAAAGGAAATTGGGCTGAAACGCTTGCTTGAAAGCGGGCCGGAACGGCGGTTACATCTTCGCCCGCCGCGCATGACGACAACCGTCCCGTGCGACAACGCTTTCTCAATGACCGCACCAAACACCGAGCCGCAACAGCCCGCCGTCGAGCGCCAGCGCATGGACGTGGACATTGTCTGCGTCGGCTTCGGCCCGGCCAACGCGGGTTTCCTCACGACGCTTGCGCGCCAGCTCAACAACCCCGACGGCACGCCGCGGTTCGAGAGCGCGGTCGCGCCCGGGATGCCGACGCGGGTCATCTGCTACGAGCGCGCCGACGACATCGGCTTTGGCGTGTCGGGCGTGGTGACCCGCGCACGCGCTATCCGCGCCACGTTCCCGGATTTCAAACCGGACCAGGTTCCGATGTGCGCGCCGGTGAAGGATGAGAAGGTGCTCTACCTGCTCGACCCGATCGGCGCGAGCCGGCGTTCCGCGACGTTGCGGTTCGGCGACGCGGTCATCCGCGCGCTGAAGTGGATGCTGCCGGTGGAGCGCGAGGCGCTGGACTTGCCCTGCATCCCGCCGTTTCTGAGCAAGCACAACGGCCTGCTCTTCTCACTCGGCCAGTTCAACCAATGGGTCGGCCAGCAGTTGATGGCCGGCGGCGCGGTGCAGGTCTGGCCGTCCACGCCCGTCGCGGAGCCGATCATCGAGAACGAGTCCGTTGCCGGTGTGCGGCTGCTCGACCAAGGCGCCGACAAGCGGGGCGAGCCAGTCGCCGGCTTCATGCCCGGCATGGATATTCGCGCGGCACTCACGGTCGTCGGCGACGGCCCCGTTGGCGGGGTCGGCTCGCAACTCGACCATCACTTCGGTCTGCCGCCGGGCAACCACGCCCGCGACTGGGCCGTCGGCATGAAGATGGTCGTCAACCTGCGCGAGGACTGTGAGTTGAAGCCGGGCATGGTCTATCACACGTTCGGCTATCCCGAACCGGAGATATTCGGGTTCCTCTACGTTTATCCCGACCGTGTCGCGTCGCTGGGCATCTTCGTGCCGTCGTGGTTCGACAGCCCGGTGCGCACGAGCTACCGCTACCTGCAACACTGGATTCTCCATCCGTATCTCTGGCGCCACCTCGAAGGCGCCACGCTCCGCTCGTGGGGCGCGAAGACGTTGCAGGAATCCGGCCGGCGCGGCGAGCCGTGGCTGGCCGGCAACGGCTACGCGCGCATCGGCGAGGGCAGCGGCAGCACCAACGTGCTCACCGGCTCCGGCGTGGATGAGGCGTGGCAGACCGGCGTGTTGCTGGCCGAGGGCGTCGTCGAACTGCTGAAAGAGAAGAAACCGTTCACGCGCGAGAACCTCGAAGCCGCCTACGTGAAACGCCGCCGTGCGAACTGGGTGGATGTCGAGAACTGCATCGCGGAAAAATCGCGTGACGGTTTCCAGCGCGGCGTCGTCACCGGACTCATCGGCATGTTCCTCGCGGGCATCTCGAAAGGCAAACTTGCCGCGCCCGGCAAACCGTTGCGCCCGCATGAGCGGCTGCCGAGGTTGGAGGATTACTACCGCGGCAAGATTCCCGCTGGAGAGATTGCGAAGATCCGCGCCGAGTGCGCCGCCAAGGGCACGTCGGCCCACGCCGCGCTCATGGAGCGCGCAGGCTGGCCGGCGATTCCCTACGACGGCAAACTGCTCGTGTCGCAGCAGGACGCGCTGTTGATGGGCGGCAAGGTGCGGGCGCCCGCCGGCTACGCCGACCACGTCGTGTTCCTCTACCCGCACCTTTGCGAGCAGTGCGGCACCAAGCTCTGCATCGAGGTCTGCTCCGGCCAGGCCATCACCCCCAGCCCCGGCGGCAGCGTGCCCGCCTTCGACCGCGAGAAGTGCATCCACTGCGGCGCGTGCCTCTGGAACTGCGCCCAACCCCTGCCCGGCTCCCCTGACCGCACCAATATCGAGTTCCGCGCCGGCACCGGCGGTCTCCATTCGGCGGAGAACTGAGCCGTTTCGCGGCTTCTCTTCGCTCTTGCTCTCGCTCTTGCTCTTGCTCTAACTCTTAGGCGGACAACGTATGACCCCGACCTTCGACCACGAGAAACTCAAGGTTTACCGCCAAGCGGTTGTCTTCGTGGCGTGGTGTGACGAGATAATGCAGCGTTGTCCCGACAAGGCCGCTGTCAAAGATTGACTCGATCGGGCATCCACCAGCATTCCGCTGAACATTGCGGAAGGCAACGGCAAGTGGTCGGGCCGCGACCGCTGCCGGTTTCCAGAAATCGCTCGCGGGTCGGCAGTGGAGTGTGCCGCATGTTTGGACGTCTTCGTTGCCAAGAACCGGCTGACAGTTGACGATGCGGAACCGGGAAAGAAACAGCTTTGCGAGATCGTGTCCATGCTGGTTGGGTTGATTCAGTCGGTCTCAAGCCGTGTTTCTGAAGAGTCGGCGGTGTATGCGGTTGAGAGCCAACGAGAGCAAGAGCAAGAGTAAGAGTTGAGAAATGAAACCATGAGCACACCATATCAAATCGTCGTCTGCGGCAGCATCGTGCCGGACCCGCTGCAGACACTGGAGCCGGTCGCCGGGCCGGCCGGGCCGGCGTTGAAGAACGAGATGATGCTGCCCGCCGTGCTGGACCCGTGGGCGTGGCACGCGCTGTTCGAGGCCGCGCATCTGGCCAAAGGCGCGCCCGGCAGCAAAGTCTGGCTCGTCAGCATCGCGCCGAAGGCCAAGCTGCAACAAGTCATGATGACCGTCGCGCAGAAGGCGCCGTTCGAGCTGGTCGCGGTGGACGGACCGTCGAGCGGCTTCACCGAGGCTGCCGAGGCCGCCGCGATCCTTGCCGACGCCATCAAGGCCATTCCGGGCCTCGACATGAAGAAGCTGCTGGTCTTCGGCGGCTGGGAATCCGCCTCGCGAGGCGCGGGCGCGACGATGCAGATCATCGGCGAACGGCTCGGCATCACCGACCAGTTCCAGGGCGTGGACAAGCTCACCGTCGCCGCCGACGGTTCGCTGGAAATCCTCGAGCGCATTGAAGGCGGCAAACACCAGGTTTCCAAATGCGCCGGCGCGCCCGCCGTCCTCGGCTGGGCCACGGGCAACCTGCCCGATCCGCCAAACAACCCGCAGACCGGCATGATGAACATGCGCACGATCATGCCCGCGCTCCAGCGTGCCAAGCCGGCGAAGCTCGCCGCCGAAGGCGTGAAGTTCGTCAGCGTCACGCAGCCCAGCCAGCGCCGCGGCACGAAGATCGTCAAGGATACGTCGCCCGACGAGATCGCGAAGGAAATCGTCTCGTGGATCACCGGCGAGTAATCAGGGGGAACATGACTATGGAAACGATTCTGGTTCTTGCTCACACCGAAACCGACGGTTCGCTTGCCAAGCCCGCACTCGAAGCTCTTGCCGCGGCGAAGTCGCTCGGCGGCACGCTTGTCGCCGGCCTCGTCGGCGACAACGTCCAGACCGCCGCCAACTGCATCGCTGGCTGGGGCGCGGCGAAGTTCCTCGCCGTCACCGGCGCGGACTTCGCGCACCCGCGCTACGCCACCGACGCCGCTGCGGCGGAAGCCATCGCCAAGGCCGCCGGCGCGACCGTCATCGTCGCCCCCGCCACCTCGCGCTGGAACCGCGTGCTCTCCGGCGTCGCACATCGGCTCGGCGGACGCGCTGACACTCACGTCACCGCCATCGCGGCGGCCGGCGGCGCGATCAGCGTGAACCGCTGGTATTACCGCCAGCGCATGGAGGCCGTCATCCAGCGCGCACAACGGCCGTGGGTCATCGCGCTCGATCCCGGCTGCGTGCCTGCATGGCAGGGTGATGCCGGCACCGCCGCCGTCGAGAACGTCGCCGTCACGCTCGCTGACGCGCAGAAGCGCACCGCCGTCACCGGCCTCAAAGCGCCCGCTGCCGACCAGCAAACCATACGGCCCGACGCTGCGATGTTGCTCGTCGCCGGCGCGGGTTGGACCAAGAAACAGGCCGATGGCCAGACACACGTGCCCGATGCGGAGAAACTCATTCTGGGCTTCCTGAAGCTGACGCAGGCGTCGCTCGGCGGCAGCAAGTCGCTCGTGGACCTCGGCGGCGAGGGGCAGGCGGTGCTCTCATTCATGACGCACCTGCACCAGATCGGCCAGACCGGCTCGACGCCGCGCCACCAGAAGGGCCTCTCGACCTGCTGCCACGGCGAGGAGCCGCACACGGTCGGCTGGCGGTTCGTCAACGAGCGCCGCGCCATCAGCCTCGACCCGAACTGCGGCTGGGCGCGCGGCAAGGCCAACGTGCTTTACGTGGCCGACGCCTTCGCCGTGATGGCGAAGGTCAACGAACTGCTCGCGCCCAAGAAAGCTTGAGACCTCAGATTGGTCGCGTTTGGACGGAACTTGTGTTACACGGTGCCGCGATCCAGGCGGACACGCGAAACGAGGACTTATCATGCAATTCCAACAAGAGATCGAAACCTACCTCCGGTCGCGGTTCACCGTCATCTGGATCGCCTCTTACGAGTAAGACCGGATCATCGCCACGCTCAAGGCGCTCTGCGAAAGAACCAACCGCCGCCTGTTCACATGGGACATCGCCGCTTACTTCCGCGCTATCGTGGACGCGGGTGGCACGCCTCCTGACGCGCGCGATCCCAAGACGGCACTGGAGGCGATCGCGAAAGCCGAGGACACGCGCGACGCCGTGTTTGTGCTCAAGGATTTCCACAACTGCCTTCAAAACCAGCCGCTGATCCTCCGCCAACTGCGCAACCTCGCCCAGAGCCTCAAGGCCACCCGCAAGACCATCGTCATCACCGCGCCCAACGCCAAAGTCCCCGATGATCTCAAGGACGACCTGTTCCTCGCCGAGTTCCCGCCCCCGGACGTGGAGGAACTCAAGACGATCCTCGACCGGTTCACCCAAAACCCGAACATCCGCGTCAACCTCACCCCGCTCGGCCGCGAGAAAGTCCTGCGCTCCGCCCTCGGCCTCTCTGCCAACCAAGCCCAGCGCGTCTTCGGCAAGAGCATCGTCGCGGAGATCAAAAGCCCGGACGGCCGCGTCATCAAACCCGCCGGCTCGCTCGACGAAAGCGGCATTGACATGATCACGCAGGAAAAGAAAGCCATCATCCGCGAATCGGGCGCGCTGGAGTTCTACGCCCCGCAGGAAACCATCGCTGACGTCGGCGGGTTGGAAGTGCTCAAAGACTGGCTCCGCAAACGCGAAAAGGCCTTCACCAAGGAAGCCCGTGATTACGGCCTGCCCGCGCCGAAAGGCATCGCGCTCATCGGCATCCCCGGCACCGGCAAGAGCCTCACCGCCAAAATGGTTGCCGGCCTCTGGCATCTGCCGCTCGTGAGGCTGGATGTCGGCGCGCTCTTCGGCGGGCTGGTCGGCCAGTCCGAGGAGAACACCCGCCGCGCGCTGGCGCTGGTGGAAACCATCGCCCCCTGCCTGATGTGGATTGACGAGATGGAAAAGGGGTTTGCCCAAGGCGGCGGCGACGGCGGGACTTCGCAGCGCGTCTTCGGCAGCATCCTCTCGTGGATGCAGGAGAAGAAGCAGCCTGTGTTTGTCATCGGCACGGCCAACAACATCGCCCAACTGCCGCCGGAGTTCCTGCGTCGTGGCCGGTTCGACGAAGTGTTCTTCTTGGACCTGCCTACCACTCTGGAGCGCAAGGAAATCTTCCAGGTCCACATCCAAAAGCGAAAACGTCCCGTCCAGAACTTCGACCTCGACGCGCTGGCGAAGGCGGCTGAGAGCTACGTCGGCGCCGAGATCGAACAAGCGGTCATTGACGCGATGTATCTGGCCTTCAACGACCCGAAGAATCCCGGCCGCGACATCACTACCGAGGATATCCTCGCCGCGCTCCAGCGCCAGGTGCCCCTGGCGCGCTCCCAGCGCGAAGCGATCGAGTTCCTCCGCAACTGGCTGCGCGAAGGCCGCGCCCAGTCCGCGTCCTATCAGGAAGCGCGCAGGGCGGAGGAAAACTTCGTGAACCTCCAGATCGGTCCCGCTGGCCCGTCCAACAACTGACGCCGCCGCCATGATGAGACCGTCCTTCTCGAAACGTCTGACTGACGCGTGGGAAGTGCTGACCGGTGACGCTGTCGCCCCGCCTGCGCCACCGGCCGACGACGCGCGGCTCGCCGCCGAGTCGGCTGCTGCCGGTTTGCGCCTTCAAGTCCAGGAGGCCGAGCAGCGCATGGTTTCATTGCGTCGCGAACTCGACGCCGAACGCGCCGCTCGCGCCGCTCGCGCCGACGCGATCCAAGCCGCCGTCGCCAGTCACATGGAACCCGCCCTTGCCGATGCCGCTTCGTTCATCGGCCAACTCGCCCTCCAAGCCAGCCTTATCGAGCAGGGCAAACCCGTCGCCGCCCGCGACGTGATGGCCCTGGCCAGGAACCTCTCCCGCGCGTTCGAGAAACTCGGTCTCATCCCGCTCGCCGCCGTCGGCGAAACCGCCAGCTTCAACCCCGACCTCCACCAACCCCTCGGCGGTTCAAGCCCGCTCGCCGGTTCGCCCGTGGTTGTCAAAATCCCCGGCTGCCGTCTGGCCCAGAAGATCGTCCGCAAATCCCTCGTCGAACCCTCAACCCAAATCTGACACTCGACACCCGACACCCGACAGACGACACCCGACACTCAACTCTCAACTCTCAACCCTCAACCCTC
>DYDC01000094.1 GCA_020718125.1 Methylacidiphilum sp.
TTCTCGTCCGTCCCTCCGGGACTTGATCGTGGTGCGTGTGTCAAGTTGCGCCCGCCGTCGCGCGGCGAAAACCAAAAACCTTGCGCTGGCACGCATCGTTGGCATAATGCGCACCCATGATGAAACTCCGTTGCATCCACGTTGGTGTCGGCGGCCGAGGCGCCTGGCCGATCAAACTGTTTGCGAACCGCCAGGATTTCGAGTCGGTGGCGTTCGTGGACGTGAAGGCCGAGAACATCGCCGCCGTGCGCGCCCTCAATCCCGCCCTGCCCGAATCGCGCTGCTTCACCCGCATGGAAGACGCGCTGGAGAAGGTCGAGACCGACGCCGTCATCATCATCACCCCGCCGCCGTTGCACACCCAGCAGTGCCTCGCCGCCATCCGCGCCGGCAAACACGTGCTCGTGGAGAAGCCGTTCACCCTCACGCTGTCCGAGGCGCGCCAGGTCATGGCCGAGGCCGACAAGCGCGGCGTCAAGCTCTGCGTCGGCCAGCAGGCGCTCTACAATGGCGGCAACGCCACCATCGCGCGGCTCGTCACGCAGCGCGCCTACGGCCGCGCCGGCACGGGCCTGATGGTCAAGTATGGCTGGCGGCCGAAGGTGCGCCACTCCGGCACGATGAAGCATTCCTACGTCTGGGAACGCGCCGTCCACGACCTCGACACGCTGCGCGCGGTCTTCGGCGAGGAGGTCAAGCGCGTGTCGGCGATCTCGTTCAACCCGCCGTGGAGCCCCTACGCGCACGGCGCAGGCAACCACGCGTGGCTGGAGTTTGAGAGCGGCGCGGTATGCGGCTACTCGTGCTCGTTCGCGACCTGCGGGCCGGGCTGGGACCTGCGCGTGGACTGCGAGCAGGCCTCCGTCATCGAGGCAAACAAGGACAAGCAGGTCCATATCTGGAAACCCGGCGCGAAAGAGCCGGAGAAGATCGGCTGGGACACCGGCCCAAACGCCGAGGCCATCATCCTTGACGGCTGGATGAAATACGTCAAGGAAGGCGTCGAGCCGCGCTTCGGTGGTCACGAGAACCTTAAGACCCTTGCGCTCTGCGAGGCGTTCGGCGTCTCCTCCGACACCGGCCGCATCGTCGAACCGGCGAAGCTGTAGGATGGCCCACGAAGCCGCGTTGACGGCGTGGCGCGAAACATCGCTTGTGCCTGTGCCGGCTGCGCTCTATTTTGGGCCAACAGACTGGCTGTAGGCCGGGCACACAAGGAAATTAGCAGGCTGTGCCATAGAAACCCGAAAGAGAGGAATACCATGAAGAAACTCGTATTGTGGCCGGCAGTGGCGCTGGCGTTTACACTGGCAGGCGCGGATCGCGTAGCAGCGGTGACGGAATCGGAAAAGGAAGCGCAGGATGTGGTCGCGTCGTTCCTCAAGAACGATCCAAGCTTGAAACAGTTTTTTGCCACCTGCGCGGGTTACGCCGTGTTTCCCGAGGTGACCAAGGGCGCTGTGGGCATCGGGGGCGCGCAGGGCGGTGGGTTCGTTTATGAGAAAAACGTGCTCATCGGCAAGTCGAAGCTGACGCAGGTGACACTGGGGTGGGCGCTGGGCTGGCAGTCGTATGCGGAGTTGATCTTTTTCGAGACCGCCGACGCGCTTAACCAGTTCAAGAAGAGCGAGACAGTGCTTGCCGCGCAACTCAGCGCCGTGGCGGCAGCCGACGGAGCCGCGGCCAAGGCAAACTATAAGCTCGGCTTGGCGGTCTTCACCATGACCAAGGGCGGACTGATGTTTGAAGCCAGCGTCGGCGGCCAGAAGTTCCGGTTTACGCCGCTCGCAGTAGCGCCCCGCTAACGCGCGACCACTGCGCCGTCGAAGGCGGTAGCGCCACGGGTAATCACCCGCCGCCAACGGCGCGTGGCGCGTATGGACCGGCCACGGATGGTTCGCGACCGTGACCGCGTCGCTGAAGTCCCGCTTCCGCGCCCACTGCACGGTGTAGCTGGCGGCTTCGCCCTCATGAATCCACGTCAGCGACGGCGGGTTCAGCCGCACGCTCGCGCCGTCGGCCGGCCGGCAGCCCCACTCGCCGGCCCGCGGTGCGCGGTCGGAAATCCGCGGCTCGGCGGCCGACATCAGGAAACTCGATGAGAAAAGGACCAGCAGGCTCAGGTGGAATTTCATCGCGGGCGATACTTTCGCAGAACCCGGCTCCGCGTAAGAATGAACCGGGCGGCGGTCAAAATCTCGCGTGCGCACGGCCTGTCGGCCGGTTATCATCCGCGACATGGCAAAGGCTTCATCGAGCAGACAACCGTTGGCCATCGCCGTCATCGGCGGCGGCAAGATGGGCGCCGCCCTTATCAAAGGCGTGCTTCGCGCCGGGCTGACGACGGCAAAAAGCGTCCACGCCGCCGAACCGGTGGGCGCGCTGCGCGCCGCGCTGGCGGAGGAAACCGGCGTCCGCGTCACCTCTGACAATGCCGCCGCCGTGCGCGCCGCGCGCGTCGTCATCCTCGCGGTGAAGCCCGACGTGGTGCCGGCCGCGCTCGCGCAGATCAAGGGCGCTTTCACCAAAGACCATCTTCTTCTGAGCATTGCCGCCGGCGTGACGATCGCGAAACTCGAAGCGGGCCTGCCCGCCGGCGCCCGCGTCATTCGCGCCATGCCGAACACGCCCGCGCTGGTCGGCGCCGGCGCGGCGTCGTTTGCCGCCGGCAGCGCCGCCACGCGCGACGATGCCTCCGTCGCACAACACGTTCTCGGCGCGGTCGGCGTCGCGCTGGAGGTTCCCGAGAAGCTGCTGGACGCAGTGACGGGCCTCAGCGGCAGCGGCCCCGCTTACATCTACATGGTCATCGAGGCCCTCAGCGACGGCGGCGTGGCGATGGGGCTGCCGCGGGCCGTGGCGACCCGGCTTGCCGCGCAGACGGTGCTCGGCGCCGCGAAGATGGCGCTCGACACGGGCCTGCATCCCGGCGTGTTGAAGGACCAAGTCACGTCGCCCGGCGGCACGACCATCGAGGGCCTGCACGCCCTCGAAGCCGGCCGCCTGCGCGCCACGCTCATGCAGGCGGTGAAGGCGGCGACGGAGAAATCGAAGCTGCTCGGCGGAAAGTAAACGCGAAAGGAGTCATTCGTGATTGGCAACTGACAACCCGGCGGCATCAATCACGAATAACGACCGTGGCTCAACGCGACTTCATCAGCGCGGTGCGCGAGCACCAGCCGAAGCTCCACCGGACGGCGTGTTTCCTCGCCGGCGACCGGCGGGAGGGCGGCGAGTTGTTGCAGGACACGCTGCTGAAGGCGTGGCTGGGCTGGGACGAATCCGCGGCCCGCGACCCGATGTATCCGTGGCTCTGCGGCATCCTGGCCCGGTGCCGCGAACAGCGCCAGCGCGGGCAAAAAGCTTCCGCGACAAAGGCGATGGCCGCTTTGCCGTCCGATTCGCAGACGGCGTTGCTGTGGGAACTGGTGGGGAGCCTGCCGCCAAGACCGCGCGAGGTCTTCGTGCTGCGTTACGCCGAGGAGATGAACGTCGAACAGATCGCCGAGGCGCTTGGCGAAACGCCCGCCACGGTCAGGTCGCGTTTGGGCGAAGCGCACGCGCAGGTTGGCGAGAGACTTCGCCGCGCCGGCATCGGGAAACCCCGCCCGTGAACTGCAAGGAAGCCCAACTCCAGACCCTGCAACTGGCCGAAGCCCGCCCATCGGCCGAACTGATCGCGCACGCGCGCACTTGTAAAGGATGCCGGCGCGTGTTGGAGGAAATGCTCCAGCACCAGGTGTGGCTGCGCCGCCAGTTCGCCGAGGTTTCCGCCCGTCTGCTGGCCGAGGCGCCGACGGTGACCGAGGTCATGCTGCGCGACCGGCTCCAGCGTCTGCCGCCGCCATCGCGCGCCCGGCCGATGGCATGGGCCGCTGCGCTGGCTTTGTCGGTGGCCGTGGCCGGCGCGACCGGCTGGTATCTCAAGACCCACGGCAAATCCGGGCCGCAACAAGCCGCGTCCGCCGTGTCAAAGAAGACCGCGACCAACGCCGTCGCTCGCGCTGGCGAGAAGTTGCGCGCGGCAGCGGCCAGGGCTGGTGTTTCCAAGCCGAAGGCCAAACCGAAACAGAAACCGAGGAAGACGGCGAAAGGCGATGAGTTCGACCCAGACGCGCCGGGCAAGAGCCTCAAGCCCCAGCCCAGCCCCGACGATGCGGCGGTGGTGAAAACGCCCACGGCCGCCGGCGGCGCCCCGGCTCCCGCGCAAGCGGCCATGACACAGCCCCCGTCTTCGGAGCCGCGCTCGTTTGCGTTTGCGCCGACGGATGCGATCCCGACGGCCGGCGGCAACGTGGCCGTGACGGCGCAGCAGGCCGCAGACGGCAGCCCGGGCATCTCGGTCGCAATGAACCTCCACGGCCTCGCCGCGGAGGCGGCCTACACCATTGTCGGCGCGGATGCCTCGGACCAGCGCGTGGTGCTCGCGGATGTGATCACCGACGCCAACGGCTCGGCCACGACACCGCTGGCCACCGGCACGCTGCCCGGCGCGTCGTGGTCCGACGCGATGGCGGGCACCGGCTCGCCCGGCTGGCTGCGCCAGTTGACCGTGCTCGACGCGGCGGGCAACACCGTGCTGACAGTCTCCCAAAGCCCGAAAACGCCCGCACAGCCCGTCCCATGACACCAAGCGCTTCGGCGCCACCCCACCGCCGCGCCTGAAGGCCTTCGGTTTTCTCAACTCAGCTTCAGCAACTCCCGCTGCCACGGCAGCAGCACGCCGATGTTCGCCGTGATGTCCGTCGCCAGCGCCTCCAACGCCGCCCGCGTGGCGATCAGCGATGGGGCCAGGCCCAGTTCGTGGGCGCGCGCGTTGCGCGTTGCTTCGAGTTGGTTCAACCTGTGAAGCACCTCGCGGCTGGGGCGTGTCCACGGACGGCGCGGACCGGTGATACGCTGGAGCGGCCCGGCCTGCCGGCCACGGTGGACGGCCTCGATCAACCGCCGGCGGCGTTCGGGCTTCATGCGCGGCGGGACGAGGTGATCGAAGTCCCTGTGGTGCGACGCGGCGTCGGCGATGGCTGCCATCCGTTCGTTATGGATGACGTGGAACGGCGGGCAATCCACCGCCTGCGCTTCCTCTTCGCGCCAGTGCCACAACTCGCGCAGGAGACTCAGGCCGGCGCGGTTCAGCGTGGCCCAGCCTTTGACCTGCCATTCCCGGTCGGGATCGCGTTCGCGGTCCACGGCGCTGCGGCGGATGAGGTCGCTGCAACACTGCCGCAGCCATTCCAGCCGGCCAAGCCGTTCCAGTTCCGCGCGCAGGATGTCGGCGAGCGGTTTCAGATGATGCGTGTCGGCCATCGCGTAGCGGACCATTTTCTCCGACAGCGGCCGCATCGCCCAGTCCGCCTTCTGCGAGGCTTTTTCCATGTGGACGCTGAAATATTTCTCCACCAGCGCGCCGAGGCCGGTCTGCTGGATGCCGACGAGCCGGGCGGCCATGTCAGTGTCGAAGATCGCCGCCGGCACAAACTTCGCCGCGCGCCGCAGCATCCGCAGGTCGTAATCGGCGCCGTGGAGGATGATCTCCTTGTCCTGGAGCGATTGGAAGACCGGCTGCAGGTCGAGACCGGCCAGCGTGTCCACCAGTTCATCGCCGTGCGGATGGCTGACCTGGAGCAGGCAGAGCTTCTCGTAGTAGCAGTGACGGCTGTCGGCCTCGGTATCCACAGCGACCCACGCGGCAGCGCGGAGTCGTTCCCCGAGGTTGGCGAGCGCTTGAGTTGTGGCGATCAAAATCGGCGTCTCATCCCGTCGTGTCGGTCGCGGGCGGCAGACGCCGACGGTTTTAACTTTTATATGCCCAAGGACCCGCCGCTGGCAAGCATCACGTCGCCGGCCGGCCATGCCGTCACTTCAATTCCCCATCGAACCACGACTGCGTCTTCTTCCACATCTCCGGCGTATAGACGTGGCCGAGGGCGGGGATGATGATGTTCTCAAACTTCCGCTCCGCCCGATAGAGGCCATAAACCTTCCGGATGACCGGCTCCATCTCGCGGATGCCGTCCATAGTAGAGGTAGTAGGGGTCACATCCCCACATCTAACAATTCAGCCATCGCTCTCTCTGCCAGCTTTGCCATATCTCCGCTCCCCTTCATCCGCCGCTCAAACCGCAACACCCCCATCCCCACCGTCGCGTCATCCATCCCGCCCGCCAACTCCGCAAGCTCCCGCAACTTCATCCCGCACAGCTTCCGCCCCAGATACAGCACCGCGTCCCGCCCCCAATCTCCATGACGGTCCCGAAACACCTCCCACTTCTCCCACGGGCGGCGTTCCCGGCGCTAAAGTGCCGGGCTATTCTCGTCCGTCCCTCTGGGACTTGATCGTGGCGCGTGTGTCAAGCTGCGCCCGCCAGGCGCTCACGCAACGGAAATCTTGTGCTTTTTGCACCTTTTATGGCTAGAATCCCGGTTGATGATTCTGCAATTCACCAAGATGAACGGCGCGGGCAATGACTTTGTCATGCTCGACAACCGTGACCGGAAGCTGGCGCTGACGACGGCGCAAATCGCCTTGTTGTGCGACCGCCACCGTGGCGTCGGCGCGGACGGGTTGCTGCTGGCCGAGCCGTGCGCGAGCGGCAAGGCGGATTTCCGGATGCACTATTTCAACGCCGACGGCAGCCAAGCCGAGATGTGCGGCAACGGCGCGCGTTGCTTCGCCCGGTTCGTCCAGAAACTCGGCTGGCAGAAGCCGGTCGTAAGCGTTGAGACCCTCGCCGGCGTCATCCGCGCCGAGTATCACGGCGAACTGGTGGAGCTTGGCATGAGCGCCCCGCACAGCGCGCGGCTGCGCGAGACGGTGAAGACCACGCAGGGCGCGCTGGAGATCTCCAGCGTCAACACCGGCGTGCCGCACGCAATCCTCTTCGTCGAGGACGCCGACAAGGCTATGGTCGGCCCGCTGGGGCGCGAGCTGCGCTTCCACGACCATTTCAAACCGAAAGGCACGAACGTCAACTTCGTCCAGCCGCTCGACGCACACAGCATCCGCGTCCGCACCTACGAGCGCGGCGTAGAGGGCGAGACTCTTGCCTGCGGCACCGGCGTCTGCGCCAGCGCCATCATCTCGCGGCTGGCCGGCAAAGCCGAGCCGGCGGTCAAAGTCCGCGTGCAGGGCGGCGACACGCTCGAAGTGGACTTCAAAATCGTCGGCAATGAGGTCCGCGACGTGACGCTCAAAGGCCCGGCCGATTTCGCGTTCGAAGGCGCCATCAACCTCTAAGGAGCTTTATGTTCTCTGGCGCATACACCGCGATCGTCACTCCCTTCCGCAACGGCAAGGTGGACGAGAAAAAACTCGCCTCGCTCGTCGAGTCGCAGATCAAGGCGGGCATTGACGGCCTCGTGCCCGTCGGCACCACCGGCGAGTCGCCCACGCTCGGCTACGACGAGCACACGCGCGTCATCCAGATCGTCGTGAAAGCCGCCAAAGGCCGCTGCAGGGTCGTCGCCGGCACCGGCTCCAACTGCACCGACGAGGCGATCATGCTGACGCGAAAGGCCGAGAAGGCCGGTGCTGACGCGACGTTGCAGGTCAATCCCTACTACAACAAACCGACGCAGGAGGGCTTGTTCCGCCACTTCAGCGCGGTCGCGAAGGCGACGAAGCTGCCTGTCATCCTCTACAACATCCCCGGCCGCACCGGCGTGGACTGCACGGCCGAGACCGTCGCGCGGCTCGCCGAGGCGAACGGGAACATCGTCGGCATGAAAGAGGCCAGCGGCTCCTGTGACCGCGTCGCGCAGCTCAAGGCGCTCTGCGGCGACCGCCTGACGGTGCTCAGTGGCGATGATTCGCTGACGCTCCCCTTCATGTCGGTCGGCGCGGAGGGCGTCATCAGCGTCGCGTCGAACATCATCCCCGCGGAGGTGGCGCTCATGGTGCGGGCGTTTCTCAACGACAACGTGAAGGTGGCCGCCGCGATCCACGCCAAATACGTCTCGCTCTTCAAAGACCTCTTCATCGAGACCAACCCCACCCCGGTCAAGACCGCGATGGCGATGATGGGCCAGATTCGCGAGGAGTTCCGCCTGCCGCTCTGCCCGATGGGCGGGAAAAACAAAGCGGTGTTGAAAGCCACGCTCCAGAAAGTGGGGTTGCTGTGATCAAACTCATCGTCAACGGCTCCAAAGGCCGCATGGGCCAGGCGATCATCGCCCTGGCGAAACAGGACGCCGACTTCCAGCTCGCCGGCGAGGTGGACCTCGCCGACGACATCCACGCCGCCGCCGCGAAAGCCGACGTCATCATTGACTTCAGCCTCCACGACGCGACGCTCGGCGTGGCGCAGGCCGCCGCGAAAAACAAGAAGCCGCTCGTCATCGGCGCCACCGGCCACACCGCCGACGCGAAGAAGGCCGTTGCCGCCGCCGTGCGCGGCATTCCGGTCGTCTGGGCCGCGAACTACTCCACCGGCGTCAACACGCTCTTCTACATCACCCGCAAGGTCGCCGAGATCCTAGGCCCCGGCTTCGACCAGGAGATCGTCGAGATGCATCACCGGCTCAAACAAGACGCTCCCAGCGGCACCGCCGAGCGGCTCGCCCAGATCCTCGCCGAGGTGAAACAGAAACAGCTCGCCGAACTCGCCCGCCACGGCCGCCACGGCATCGTCGGCGAACGCACCCGCGACGAGATCGGCATCCACGCCGTCCGCGGCGGTGACGTCGTCGGCGACCACACGGTCATCTTCGCCGCCCCCGGCGAGCGGGTGGAGTTGGCGCACAAAGCCAGCAGCCGCGAGACGTTCGCGCGCGGCTCGCTGCGCGCCGCCAAATGGCTCATCGGCAAGCCCGCCGGCCTCTACGACATGCAAAATGTGCTGGGGCTGAAGTGAGGCATTGCTCGCCGCGCAACTGGGCCATCGGTTGCTCATCGCGACCGACCAGCACCAGTTGATTCAAGGTAACTACTCAGGTGCCCGCCCGCCATGGGCGGGCACCTGAGTAGTT
>DYDC01000095.1 GCA_020718125.1 Methylacidiphilum sp.
CATTGATCTCCCCGAGAAGTATCGTGAGTTCGTGATGCCCGAAAAGGAGCCGAAGGTGGTCGTCATGGACAACCGGCTCGACGCGCACTTCGGCAACCTCCCCGGCTGGTATGGCGACCGGCATCCGAACCTCGCCGGCTATCACGTCATCGGCGACGAGACGGCAAAGTTCCTCGCCCCGCTGATCCGCGCGAAATGCGGCAAGTTAAAACCGGCGGGCACTGGCAGGAAATGACCTTCCTCCGCACGAACTGCTGCCCACATTACGTTTCACGCGACAACAACTCCACCATCAGCCTCACGCCAAACGCCGTTGCGCCCTTCTCGTGATGCGGCTTGGCGTCGGCGACCCAGGCCGGGCCGGCGATGTCCACGTGCGCCCACGGCACCTTCTCATCCACGAACGCCTGCAGGAACGCCGCGCCGGTGAGCGCGCCGCCGTAGCGGCCGGCGGAGTTCTTCACCGTCGCCGCGTCGCTCTGGACCATCTCGCGGAACTGGTCGCGCAACGGCAGTTCCCAGACCGGCTCGCCCGTGGCGCCGGAGGCGCGAACGATGCGCTTGATGAGGGCGGCGTCGTTGCCCATGACGCCGGCGATCTCGCTGCCGAGCGCGACGACGCACGCGCCGGTCAGCGTTGCGAAGTCCACGATGGCTTGCGGTTTCTGCTCGCAAGCGTAGGCGAGCGCGTCGGCGAGGATGACGCGGCCTTCGGCGTCGGTGTTGAGGACTTCGATGGTCTTGCCGCTGCGCGTGGTCAGGATGTCGCCGGGCCGGTAGCTGGTGGCGCTCGGCATGTTCTCGGCGGCGGCGATGATGCCGAGCAGGTTCACCGGCAGCCGCAGCAGCGCCGCGGCGCGCATCATGCCCAGCACGGCCACGCCGCCGCACTTGTCCCACTTCATCTCGTCCATTTTCTCGGAGGGCTTGATGGAGATGCCGCCGCTGTCGAAGGTGATGGCCTTGCCGACGAGCGCGAACGGTTTCCGGCCCGCACGGCCGCCGCGATATTCCAGCACGATGAGCCGCGGTTCGCGCGCGCTGCCGACGCCGACGCCGAGGATGCCGCCAAAGCCGCCGCGCTCCAGCGCGCGCTTGTCCAGCACGCGGCAGCGGAGCCGGCCGCGCATCTCGCGGGCGAGCGCCTGGGCGCGGGCGGCGAGCGTGGCGGGATAGATGACGTTGCCGGGGAGGTTGGCGATGGATTTCGTCCAGTTCACCGTCTCACCGAGGATGCGGCCGCGCGTGACGGTGTCCGTGGCGGCTTTGGCCTCGGCGTCGCGGACGTGGAGGGTGACCGCAGCGAGTTTGGTTTTGGGCGGGGCCTTGGACGGCTTGAACTCGTCGAAATCATAGTGGGCCGCCACGACAGCTTCGGCGATGACACCCGCGCGCTTGGCGTCGCCGGCATCGAACGCGGCGCGCTGGACGCCGATCCTGCGCAGGTGGCGCGTTGCCGCCACGACTGCACGATGGAGTTTCGGGGGCGCAAAGCCTTTCCGCGAGCCGAGGCCGACCAGCAGCGCGCGGGGCGCGGGCAGTTTTCCCTGCGTGTGGACAACGCAGAGCTGGCCGGGCTTGCCGGCAAATTCCTCGGCGCTCACGGCCCGGAACGCGGCGCCAAGTGAGGCGGGTTTCTGTCGGTCGTGGAGGAAGAAGACGACGGCATCGGCCCGCCCGGATGCCGCGGGAGTGGTTTTGGTCTGGAGTCTCATGGTGAGGGGGATTATAAGCCGACTGACACGCCATGCAAGAAATGCGACACATCGTTTACGCCGTCTTGTTTACCGCAGCGTCGGCTTCGGCGCAGATGGAACTGGCCTCGCGGGTGAGCAGCGCGACGGTGCTGGCCACCGGCGGCGCGACCATCGAGATGGAAAGCGGGTTGCCGTCGGCGACTGGCGCGGTGTGCTGGCTGGATCTGCCGTTCGACGCGCTGCGCAAACCGGGCCGCGAAGTGCTCGTGGACCTGTCCCCAGCGAACTTGTTCGACGGGCCGGCGCGGCTGGGGGCGGTGACGCAGCGGCAGACGCGGGCGGCGCGCGACATCGCAGGGTTGCTGGCGGCCAACGCCGGCACGCTGGTGGAGATCGGCGCGGGCACGAACGGGGTCCTGCGCGGCCGGCTGCAGCTTTCCGGCGAGCTGGCGTTGGTCGAAGAAAAGACCGGCCAGATGGTGGCTGTCTCGGTGGCTTCGGTGTCGGTGGTGCGGCGGCTGGACGGGCCGTTGCGGACGGAGCGCGAGGTGACGGAAACGCTGCCGGCGCTGGTGGCGCGATGTGTCAGCACCGACGACCCGGGGCTGGTGCGGTTCAGTTATTCGTTGCAGGACGCGCGTTGGTCGCCCCGCTATGAGTTGACGCCGAGCGCGCCGGGGACGGCGCGGCTGGCGATGCGGGCGCGGCTGGAGGGCGCTTTGCCGGGTCTGCGGCAGGCGCGGGTGAGTTTTTCGCTGGCCGGCGGCGGCCCCAAGTGGGATGTGGAAAACGTCACCGAAGACAGCCCGGTCTTGTTCGCGGAGGACGCGCCGTGCGAGCGGCTGGTGCAGGTGGTGGTGCTTGACAACATCGCCGCGCCCGCGCTCGCGCACCCCGCGTTGCGGCTGGTGAACGGCGGCGCGCAACCGTGGCCGGCGGGGCCGGCGGGGCGGCTGTCGCTGCCTTACACGCCGCCGGGCGGCTCGGCGCTGCTGGTGACGGACGAGGCGGCGCCGTTGCGCGTGGACCGCCGCGTGAAGGAGATCAGCCGCCGGCCGGCGCCGCCCGCGGCGGACGGCATGGCGCGCGACGAGGTGCTGGCGGTGGGCAGCGTGATATTGACGAACGGCTCGTCGTCGCCGGTGCGCGCGTTGGTGTTGCGCACCGCGCCGACGGTGTGCGAGGAAGCATCGCCGCGCGCGGTGGAGGAACGGGATGCGGGCGGCGGGCGATGGTTGCGATGGGAGCTGGACGTGCCGGCAAACGGGCAGGCCATGCTGGAGTTTCGCTATCGCGCGGTCACGACCACGCAACCGGTCCAGCCGCCGACTGCGCCCCCCAAGACGGGCGCGCCGCAAGCGCCCCGCTGATTTCCGTTCGAGGCTTTCGCTCCAGCGCGGGTTGCTTCCCGTCGTCCCGCCGTCCCTTGGGCGGATTCTTCTCAAGCGGCTTTACATCGCAGGCGGGGTGATTTGCCCGGCGATGATCCCGCCGTCCTTCAATACATCACCCCTTGCCGTCAATGATGATGGCGCGAGTGGAAAGGGCCTTCGATGCCCCACGCGCGCTCGTAGAGGTAGCTGCCGAGGAAGAACAAGACCACCAGCGCGATCAACGCCAGCAGGGGCCAGAGCAGTTTTTTCATCGCCAACTCAGAAACATTGACAGCGCGCGGCGCCGGTTCCTAGAGTCGCCCATGCACTGCGATTATCACATGCACACGCGGCTCACGGACGCCCAGGGCGAGCCGCGAGACTACGCCGCGCGCGCCGCGGCCGCCGGCGTCGCGGAAATAGCGTTCACTGAACACATGCCCTTCGTCAAGCGGTTTAGCGACTGGCACATGCGGATCGAAGATTTGCCGCTCTATGTCGGCTGGATCGAACAGGCGCGCCGCGAGTTCCCGCGGGTGGGCATCCTACTCGGCCTGGAACTGGACTACCTGCCGGGCATCGAGCCGGAACTGCGCGATCTGCAGAAGCGATGCGACTGGGATTTCTTCCTCGGCAGCGTCCACTATATCAATGGCTGGAACTTTGACGGCCCGAACGGCGCGCGCGAGTGGACCGAGCGCGACGTGGACGCGGAATGGGAGCGCTATTTCCGGTTGCTCACCGGCGCGGCGCGGACGGGTCTCTACGATTCGATGGCGCATCCCGACCTGCCGAAAAAATTCGGCTTCCGCCCGAAGCGCGACCCGCGTCCGATGTATGAACCGTTCCTGCGCGCGTGCGCTGAGGGAGGCGTGGCAATCGAGATCAGCACTGCCGGCCTGCACCGGCCGTGCAAGGAGATGTATCCGTCGCTGGAAATGCTCAAACTGGCGTGCGCGCTCGGCGTGCCGATCACGTTCGGCAGCGACTCGCATCTGCCGGAGCACGTCGGCCGCGACCTCGACAAGGCGGTCGCGCTGGCCCGCGAGGCGGGTTACAGGGAGTTCTGCCGGTTCTCGAAACGCAAGAAGACGCTGACGCCGATCTGGGGATTGCCAGACTTGGCGAGCCGGCCAATCTGCGGCATGGCGGTCGCAAACTCCACCTTCTCGCCCGCCGTGCCCAAATAACCGCCCCAGCCGACCCGGATCGCAGCCACAGCGGAGAGATCAAGGCGGGCGTCGCGGTCCTTCGACCACCCGGCAAGTTGAAACTGGCTCAAGAGCACAAACGACTGGCAGCGGCCCGGCGCGTTCAGCGAACGGCCCGCGTGCGCGATGAAGTCGCGGCCTTTGTTGTCATGCAGGATCACCAGCAGTTCCGCCGCCGTCCCCTGTCCCTCCGGCACCCGCGTGTCCAGCGCCGGCACTTCGCCGCCGCTGAGATCCACCGGCTGCGGGAAATTGAACGACAAGAACAGGCAGGTGTCCACCTGGCCCTTGGTCACCGTCCCGACGGCGCGCCATCGGGAGGATTCGTCCGTCAGTTCCGTCTTCACGAACTGGCCGCCGCCGACTGCGGGCTTCACGTCCGGCAACGCGCCGACGGCCACCACACGCCGCCTTTCCGCGCGAACCGCGCGAGGTTCTCCCACGCAGCCATCGGCAACGTGTCAGCGCACGGCAACACCACCACCCGCCAGCGCAGCTTGCCGCAGATGCCCGCCGGAAGCGACGTTGTGGCGGCGGCGCCATTGTTGGATCTGGCCGAAGTAGTTCTCCGCAACGAGGTCGCCGACCGTATTCCAGCAGTCATAGCGCGCCCGCCGCCCTTTGCCGCCCGCGTCCGCCACGAGCGCGGGCAGGACCGGCTCCAACGCGTAGGCGCGGCGTTTGCGAAACTCCGCCGCCGGGTTCGGAGACCACGGCAGCGCGCGGTAAGGCATCGGCCGCGGAAACAAGCTCATCAGCGACGGCTCGTCGGCAAACGTGGACACGAACCATCGGCCGAGGTCCTTGCCGAGCCGGACCGCATAACGGTCGTGCGTCACTTCGAGAAACCGCGCCGTCGGCTCGGCATCAGCATGTTGATGTAGGGCGGCTTGTCGGCCAGGCTCAACGCGGCGTGTGTGCCATCGTAAAGCCGGTCCTCCGCGATCGTCATCACGCGCCAGCGGCCAGCGGCTGGTCTGCTTGTGGCGTCTGGTCGCCGGATGCCGGCAGGATGCCGCCCACGACGAGGCACAGCACCGCGAGCAAACAGCAAGGGCGACAGGTCATCGGAAGAATTGCGCGGAGCGCTACCGGCTGATGCCGCGCTGGCTGGCCGTGACGAAGGCAACCAAGTGGTCGAGTTCGGGCGAGCGGGGCAGCGTGGCCCGGATTGTTTCGAGCGCGCCGGCAACCGTCAGGTCGGACTTGAACAGGAGCTTGAACGCCTGGCGAATCTGCTCGTGAACCTCCGAGCTGATGCCGCGCCGTTCCATGCCCACCTTGTTCACCGTGCGGACCTGCGCGGGGTTGCCGTCGGCCATCATGAACGGCGGCACGTCCTGCACGACCTTCGAGCAGCCGCCGATGATCGCCATCCGGCCGATGCGGCAGAATTGATGCACCGCCGCCAGGCCGCCGACGATGGCGTGGTCCTCCACCGTGACGTGGCCGGCGATGGTGCCAACGTTGGAGAAGATGACGTGACTGCCGATCGTGCAGTCGTGCGCGACGTGGCTGTAGGCGAGGAAGTTGTTGTGCGAGCCGACGACGGTCTTCAGCCCGTCGCCGGTGGCGGTGTGGATGGTGACGCTCTCGCGGAAGGTGTTGTCGTCGCCGATTTCGAGGCAACACTTGTTGCCGGCCTGCCACTTCAGGTCCTGCGTTTGGAGGCCGATGCAGGAGTGCGGATAGAAACGGTTGCCCTTGCCGATGGTGGTGAGGCCATCGAGGACAACGTGGCTGTGAAGCCGGCAACCGGCGCCCAGTTTCACGCCGGGGCCGATGACACAATACGGCCCGATCTCGCAGTCGGGACCGACCTGCGCCTGGGGATGGACGACGGCTGTGGGATGGATCGCCATCGTCAACCGTTGATGAGGAACATCAACTCCGCCTCGCTGACGATGTCTTCGCCAACCTTGCAGACGCATTTGGCGCGGCCGACGGTCTTGCGGGCGCGGGTCAGCTCGGCCTCGATGATGAGCTGGTCGCCGGGCACGACGGGTTTGCGGAACTTCACCTTGTCGGCGCTCATGAAGTAGGCGAGTTTGCCGGCGTTGTCGCCCTGGCGCAGCATGAGGATGCCGGCCGCCTGGGCCATCGCCTCGACCTGCAACACACCCGGCATCACCGGATGGCTGGGGAAGTGTCCCTGGAAAAACGGCTCGTTGATGGTGACGTTCTTGATCGCCGTGATGTGGTTGCCTTCCATCTTGATCACGCGATCCACCAGCATGAACGGGTAACGATGCGGGAGCACCTTGAACAGGCTGTAAACGTCCATGTGCGCCGCGCTGGTGATGGCCGCGACCGCCGCGGTGGCGGCGGCCGTTGGCGGGGCCGGTTTGGGCAGCGCGAGGGTGAGTTGCCTGACGAGGTCGCAGTTGATGGCGTGGCCGGGCTTCACGGCAACAATGTGCGCGGCCAGCGGCCGGCCGAACAACGCGAGGTCGCCGACCACGTCGAGGATCTTGTGTCGGACGAACTCGTCTGGGAACCGCAGCCCGCCCTTGATCAGGACCGCGCCGCCCTGGATGATGCTGCCGGTTTCGAGCGAACCGCCCTTGAGCAGGCCGGCCTTCAGGAGTTGCTCGCAATCTCGATACGGGCAGAAGGTGCGGCACGGCGCGATCTGCTCCTCGTAGGTCTCACGGTCAATCGCCAGGCTCAGGTATTGCGCCTCGATGCCGTCCGCCTGGAACGAGATCGTGCACGACACCTGCAACCGGTCCGAGGGCAGCACCACCATCATCCCGCCGCCGCTGCTGACCCAGATCGGCTGGGCAGGCTGGACGACCTCGCGCTGGGCGTCCTGTGGCGCCAGGCCGGCGTCATGGATCATCTGCACGCAGGGCCGCGAGCTGCCGTCGCCCACGGGGGGTTCGTTGGCGTCCAGCTCGACCACGGCGTTGTCCACGCCGCAACCGGCCAGCGCCGACATGACGTGCTCGATGGTGTGGACGCGCAGGTTGCCCTTGCCGAGCGTGGTGCCGCGGGTGGTGTCCACGACGTTCTCGATGAGCGCCTCGACCTCCGGTTGGCCGTCGAGGTCCGCGCGCTTGAACCGGATGCCGCTGTTGGCCGGCGCGGGTTTGAGCGTCATCGTCACCGCGTTGCCGGTGTGGAGGCCGATGCCGGCGAGCGACGCGGCCTTCTTCAAAGTCTGCTGTTGTTTGACCATGGAATTGTTTGCCCGTTCGTTTGGAAAACGGGCGCTCCGTTTAACACACGGCCCCAGCGATGGCAAGCGTCAGGCTCCGGACAAATCCGGATGGAAAAGTGGCACAGCCACCTTGTCCGCGCCGCCTCATCGTCTCGACCCTGCTGCCTTCCGCAACCGGTCCATGATCGCCACGCCCAGCCCTTGCTCCGGCACCGGCTCGGCCACGATCAAGTCCAGCCCCGCCGCGTCGAGCCGCCGCAGCGCGGCAAACAGGTTCGCCGCCGCCTCGCGCAGGTCGCCCGAGGCGCTCAGCGTCTCCATCACCGCAAAACCCGGCGCCGCCCGCGTCTCGGAAAACGCCAGCAGCCCCACCCGCCCCACCAGCGTCAGCTTCGGGTCCATCAACAGCAGCGGCGTCCGCGGCGCGTAGTGGCTCTCCATCATTCCCGGTGACGCCGGCGTCCCGCTCGCACGCGTCGTGAAGCGCGCCTCGCACCCCAGGCACTCGCGCAACTGCTCCAGCGTCACCGGCCCCGGCCGCAACACGCGCGGCCCGTCCTTCTCGAACGCCACGATGGTGGACTCGACACCGTGCCGCGTCGGCCCGCCGTCGAGGACCAGTTCGATGCGCTGGCCCAACTCCTCTTCCACCGCCCGCGCCGTCGTCGGGCTGATCCGGCCGAACCGGTTCGCGCTCGGCGCGGCCACCGGCACGCCCGCCGCCTCGATCATCGCGTGCGCCACCGGATGCGCCGGCACGCGCACCGCCACCGTCGGCAGCCCCGCCGTCACGATGTCGGGAATCACCGCCCGTTTCGGCAACACCAGCGTCAGCGGTCCCGGCCAGAATTTCTCCGCCAGCCGCCGCGCCTCGGCCGGCACGCTCTCGACACATCGCTCCAGCCAGTCCGCCGCGCCGAGATGCACGATCAGCGGGTCGAAGTGCGGCCGTTCCTTCACCTCGAACACGCGCGCCACCGCCGTCGCGTTCGTCGCGTCCGCGCCCAGCCCATAGACCGTCTCGGTGGGAAACGCCACCAGCCCGCCCGCGCGCAACACCTCCGCCCCGCGCGCCGCGGCGGACTTCAGGCTCGGTTCATCGGTAATGGCCAGTCGCATGATTACCGGCCCATAACTGCCTGACCTCACGCCTGCACGCAATCCCAAAAGCCACGTGCCCGGCAATGGCGCGATAAGCCGGACGCCATCCGCGCGCTTCGCTGATGTGATCGTTGCGCGGTCACCAAGCCAGTTGTCGCCGCTCGCCAGCCAGTCGCGATACTCCGCCGCGAGCCGCACCCGCCCGCGCTCATCATAATCGTCCGCCGACTCCGGTGGCGGCGGCGCGCCCGCGACGAACTTCTCCATCACCGCGCCGACGCCCGGTCGCGCCAGCCAGTGGCCGGTGATGGGATGCACCGGCCTCTCGACGATGTTTTCAGGCCGCGCGGAGCGCGCTCGGAAATATTTTTGAAAAATGGCGAAGACCGAAGAAAGCCCGAAAGCCCGAC
>DYDC01000096.1 GCA_020718125.1 Methylacidiphilum sp.
TGAAATCAGCCTCTTGCAGATCATGGCCGGCAACACGGCGGTTTTCATCTTCCCGTTCTGCGTGCTCATGGTGTTCCTGGTGCTCGCCGCGCAATACGAAAGCTGGTCGCTGCCGCTGGCCATCATCCTCATCGTGCCGATGTGCCTGCTCTTCGCCATCCTCGGCGTCTGGGCGCGCGACATGGACAACAACCTCTTCACCCAGATCGGCCTCGTCGCCCTGATGGGCCTCGCCTGCAAAAACGCCATCCTGATTGTGGAGTTCGCCAAACAACTCCAGGACGCCGGCAAAGACCGCATCGAGGCCGCCCTCGAAGCGTCCCGCCTGCGTCTGAGGCCGATTCTCATGACCTCGTTTGCGTTCGCGTTCGGCGTGCTGCCCATGATGCTCGCCCGCGGCGCCGGTGCGGAAATGCGGACCTCCATCGGCACCGCCGTCTTCTACGGCATGCTCGGCGTCACCTTCTTCGGCATCTTCCTCACGCCGGTCTTCTACGTCGTCATCCGAAGCGTCCTGGAGCGCAAAAAGACCGCCGGCGCCAAACCGGCCGCTGCCACCGTCACGTCGCTGCTGATCGCTATCACCGCCGCCAGCCTGCTTGGCGGCTGCGCCGTCGGCCCCGACCACAAACCACCCGCGACCGCCACCGCAGCCGCGTTTGCCAACGCCGACCAACCCGGTTTGTCAGCGACCGGCGTCGAGGTCAACTGGTGGCGCGGCTTCCACGATGTCACGCTCGACGACCTCGTCGCGCGCACCATCGCCTCCAATCACGATCTGCGGATCGCCACCGCACGCGTCCGCGAGGCGCGCGCCATGCGCACGCAGGCCATCCTCGACCTGGCGCCCACAGTCACCTCCGATGCCGGCCATCACAAGACTCTGACCGCCCGTGACGCCATGCCGCCCATCAGCACCATGAGCCGCGAAATGCGGAAGATTGAATACTTCGATGCAGGCTTCGACGCGACGTGGGAACTGGATGTCTTCGGCCGCGTCCGGCGCTCCGTCGAGGCCAGCAGCGCGGCACTGCAAGCCACCGAAGCCGCCCGCCGCGACCTGATCGTCACGCTCGTCGCCGAGGTTGCCCGCAACTACTTCGAGCTTCGCGGCACGCAACACCAGCTCGATGTCGCCCGCCGCAACGCCAACAACCAGCGCGAATCACTCGCCCTCACCGAATCCCGCCTCCGGGGCGGACGCGGCACCGAGTTGGACGTCTCCCGCGCCCGCACCGAATACGAACTGGCGCTCTCCACTGTCCCGCCGCTCGAAGCTGCCAACAAATACGCCATCCATCGCCTGAGCGTCCTTGCCGGCCTGCAACCCGCCGCGTTGGAACCAACGCTTGCTCCCGCGGCTCCCCTGCCTCATGCGCCTCCAGTCATTGCCATCAGCAACCCCGCCGACCTGCTGCGTCGCCGGGCCGACATCCGCGCCGCCGAGCGCGCCCTCGCCGCCGCCACCGCCCGCATCGGCGTCCAGGTTGCCGACCTCTTCCCCCGGCTGACCTTCAACGGACGCGCCTCCTTTGCCGCCAAAGACATCACCGGCCTTGGCGGTCCCGCCACCGACAGCTACTCCGTCGGCCCCCAACTCACTTGGGCCGCTTTCGACCTTGGCCGGGTCCGCGCCCGCATCAAGGCCGCCCGCGCCCGGGCCGACGCCGAACTGGCCGCCTACGAGAAGACCGTCCTGAACGCGCTGGAGGAAACCGAGAACGCCCTTGTGAGCTTTGGCCGCGAACAAGCCCGCCGCGACTACCTGCGCTCCGCCTCCCAGGCCGCTGCCAACGCCTCCCGGCTTGCCCGACAGCGTTACACCGCCGGCGTCACCGATTTCTTTCCCGTCCTCGACGCCGAGCGCACCCTCCTCAACGTGGACAACCAACTCGCCGCCAGCGAGACCCGCACCGCCACGGCGCTTGCCGTTGTCTATAAGGCGCTCGGCGGCGGATGGGAAGTGGAGTTGGAGAAGACCGCCGTAGCGCCCGCGGCGGATTCCGGGCGCAAATAGAGTGGGCCGGGCCTCCGGCACGGCTGATCATGAATGATTGGCCGTGCGGGACGCCCGGCCCACCCTGAACCAAAAACCCCGTCCTTCCCTTAGCCTGGAAGAACGAGGTCTCGGCTTAGAAACCGTTTACTCCTTGTCACCGCCTTTGCGCTGGCCTTTGCCTTTGCCCTCGCCCATCCGGGCTGGCAGCAACTCATCGAACTTCTTCTTTTGTTCGTCGGTGAGCACGCTGCGGATCTCTTCACGGACTTCCATCATCTTCTCCGTTACGCCCTTGAAGGCTGCGCGCTTCTTTTCCGGGTCGGTCTCCTCGCGGGCCGCCTTCAATTCCTCCGCGTGCGCTTTCCAGTATTCCGTCAACTTGGACTTGGCGGCATCCACCTTGGGCTTCTGATCGGCGGTGAGGTCCAGCTTGCTGAGCGCCTCGTCAAACCGCCGGCCGGGCGCGCCCTTGCCGCGCTTGCCCTCCGGCGCGTCGGCGGCGGCGGCCAGCATCGGCGCCGCCACGCCAATGGCGACAATGAGTGTCAGTGTCTTGAGAACTGTCTTTTTCATGGGTCCTTGTTTCGTTTGGGTTGTCGTCTCGGACCGGCCATGCGACCGGCTGGCATGAGAACACCGCGCCTCCCCCAAAGTTGCTGAAGCTTCCGGCCCCTAGGCGATGCGTTTCGCATCGCCCCAGAGTTGTTCGAGGGCGTAATGGGACCGGGCGTCGCGGCGGAAGATGTGGATGAGGACGTCGTTATAATCGAGGACCATCCAGTGGCTGGCGATGACGCCGTCCCGGCCGCGGGGACGATGGCCGAGTTCCTTGAGTCCCGTCTCGATGGAGCCGGCGATGGCCTTGAGGTGCGGCTCGGCGCTGCCGGTGCAGATGAGGAAGACATCGCAGATGTCGGAGACGCCGCGCAGGTCGAGCAGGACGACGTCTTCAGCTTTCTTGTCGAGGGCAAGCTCCCGGCAACGGCGGGCCAGGTCGAGCGAAGTCAGCGGTGTGTTTTCCATCAGCGGTAAAGGCGGCAGCGTTCGATGTAGCGTCGCACGGCGTCGGGCACGAGGTAGCGGATCGTGCCGCCGTGGGTGAGACGGTTGCGGATGTCGGTGGAGGAAACGTCGGTCGGGTGGCCGGTGAGCCGCCGGACGCGCGCGCCGCGGAGGCGGCAGCGGGCGACGCGTTCGCCGGGCCGCGTGACGCAGATGAACTCGCAGAGGTTGACCAGTGCGGGCGCTTCCTTCCATTTGTGAAGCTCGCGCAGGCTGTCGGTGCCGATGAGGAAGAAGAACTCCGCGCGCGGCATGGCGGCGCGCAGATGGCGCAACGTCTCGACGGAGTAGGATGGTCCCCCGCGCCGGACCTCGATGTCGGAGGAGGTGAACCGGGTGTTGCCCTGGATGGCGAGCTTGACCATCCGCATGCGGTGCGGAGCGGGCGCGATGACGCGCGGGCGCTTGTGCGGCGGCGTGGCGGACGGGATGAAGACCACACGGTCGAGATGGAACGCCTCGGCGGCGTCTTCGGCAATGAGCAGGTGACCGAGATGGATCGGGTTGAACGTGCCGCCAAAGATGCCGAGTCTCATCAGGGGCTAGTGGACAGTGGACAGTGGACAGTGGACAGTGGACAGAGCGGAGAGACGGGCCAACGCCCGGTTTCGACTGATCTCGATGATTGGCGACTGTTCACTGATAACTGAAGGCTGGTGGAGGGAGAAGGATTCGAACCTTCGAAGACGTTAGTCAACAGATTTACAGTCTGCCGCGTTTGGCCGCTTCGCTATCCCTCCGACCAGGGAAAAAGTGCGCGGCACGCTATCAGAGCGGTTTTTGCGTGTCAAGGTGCGCAGCGGCTCTGTAGCGGCTTTGTTGCGAGAGCAGCTTGATGATCTTCCGATGCGCTCCAATGAACGCTAGCTGCTGGAGGTTCCGGCTTGTTGCCCACCGCCACGCCACGCGCCGTTCCTCTCGCGCTGGCTCGCCTCCAAGCCAGCGGCAATCGAAAACCTCGATGTCGAGCCGGCGCTGCATGACACCGTGGCGCACGGTGGCGATGCGCGGCCCGACGCGGCAGCGGACGCCCCTGCAATCGCCATCCGGAAATTCCCACAGGCCGCCAAGCAGGCCGCCTGCAGGCCGGCGGCGGGTAAGGACTTGCCCGTTGCGCCAGATCAGCAGCGCGCGCTGGCGCACAAGGCGCGACTTCGGACGGCGGCCGACGTTCGGCAAGCACTCGTGCTCGCCGTGCCGGCGGGCGACGCAACGGACGCGAAGCGGGCACGCGCCGCAGTGCGGGTTCTGTGGCGTGCAGACGGTCGCGCCGAGTTCCATCAGGGATTCATTGAACGCACCAGGCCGCTTTGCAGGCACAAGTTCGCCCGCTAGCTTCCAGAGGCGTTTCTGGCCGTGGGAAGACTTCACGTTTTCGCGGATGGCAAAGAGCCGCGCCAGCACGCGGGCGACGTTGCCATCCACAAGCGGTTCCGGTTGACCGAAGGCGATGCTGAGGATCGCGCCGGCGGTGTAGCGGCCGATGCCCGGCAACGCCAGCAGCGCGTCGCGGTCGGCGGGCAATCGGCCTGCGTGGCAGCGGACGACCTCGCGCGCAGCGGCGTGCAGGTTGTGGGCGCGGCTGTAGTAGCCCAAGCCCTCCCATGCCTTCAGCACGGCGGCAGGTTTCGCCGCCGCCAGCGCATGAACATTCGGAAAGAGCCGCAGCCAACGGCGGTAATACGGGATGACCGTGGCCACCTGCGTCTGCTGGAGCATGATCTCCGAGACCCAGATGCGATATGGGTCGCGCCGGGCCGCCGCTGAACGCCACGGCAGGACGCGGGCGTGCCGGTCAAACCACTGGAGGAGCCGCTTTTGGATTTGTCCCGCCGTCATGCTGTGATAAGCATAACGGCGCATACGGAACTTTCGACACAAATGCCACCGCTGACTTCCTATACCGTCAAGCTGACCGACTCGCAGATCGAGCGGGTGCGGCTCGACCTACACCAGCGTGGCTTTGCGTTTCGCGAAGTGCCCTACGCCCACTTCGGCGCGTCAAAGGACAAGCTGCAGGTGACGGCGTTCCAGAGCGGCAAGCTGCTGGCACAAGGCAAGGGTGTCGAGGAGTTCGTCCAGTTCTATCTGGAACCCGAAATCCTCCGGGAGGCGCGGCTCGGCTACGAACACGTCCACGACCCGACCATCCTGGAGCCGCGCATCGGCGTGGACGAGAGCGGCAAGGGCGACTTTTTCGGGCCGCTGGTGATCGCGGGCGTGTTCCTGAACCGCGCTGCGATTGACGCGCTACGGGGCAGCGGCGTGCGCGACAGCAAGACGGTCACGAGCGACAACAAGATTTTCGAGCTGGCCAAGCTCATTCGCAAGACGCCGGGCTGCATTGTGGAACTGGTCAGCATCGGGCCAAAGGCCTATAACGGCCTCTACGTGAAGATGGGCAACGTGAACAAGATGCTGGCGTGGGGCCATGCCCGCGTCATCGAGAACGCGCTCGCAGCCGTTGAGAAGCACGGCGACAAGTGCGCACGGGCCGTGGCGGACCAGTTTGGCAACAAACGGTTGATCGAGAACGCGCTGATGGACCGCGGCAAAATGATCAAGCTCGTGCAGCGGCACAAGGCCGAGAGCGACCTCGCCGTGGCGGCGGCCTCCATCATGGCGCGCGACGGATTCGTGCGCGGCCTGGCCGCGCTGGGCAAGGAATACGAAGTCGAGATGCCCAGGGGCGCCGGCCCGCAGGTGGACGAGGCAGGCCGCGAGTTCCTGAAGAAACACGGCCAAGCCAAGCTCGGCGAGGTGGCGAAGCTGCACTTCCGCACAACACAGAAGATTTCCCAACTGCTCTAGACCCGACCCGTGACCGCCGAGGAATGGTTTCATAAGCTCTGGCAGACGCGCGCCCGTCGCGACGCGATCGTCGTGTCGGCGCTGGGCGTGGTCTCGGCGCTGGCGCTGATCGCGACGCCGTGGTGGCTTCCCTCGAATTTTGTCGGGACGCTGGAACTGCGCACGATAGACCTGCGCTTCAACTGGCGCGGCCCGCAACCGCCCGCGCCGGAAGTGGTCATCGTCGGCATTGACGAGAACTCCTTCGTGGCCGACACGTTCAACGGGGAAGAGCTTCGCGCGAACCCGGAACTGAAGCTGCTGAGTTCCTGGCCCTGGCCGCGCAAGGCCCATGCGCTGTTGCTCGGCAAACTGTTGGCGGCTGGCGCGAAGATGGTGGCGTTCGACTTGTTGTTCACGACACCGAGCATTTACGGGCCGGAAGACGACGCGGCCTGGCGCGCGGCGCTGGAGAAGGGGCGGGGGCGGGTCGTCATCGGGGCCAACCGCGTCGAGGACCGGGATCCTGTGCACGGGACGATGCGCGAGAAATGGATGATGCCGACGGCCAGCGTGTTGCCGGACTCGGTGCCAATGGCGGAGTTGTGCGCGGCGGTGAATTACATGCCCGACCCGGACCTGGTGATCCGCCAGTTCGGGCCGCGCTGGCCGACAACCGAACAGGGCCAGTTCATCACGGCGTTTCCGTTGAAGGCCGCGCTGGCTTGCGATCCCGCAGCCAAGTGGGCCTTCGACCTCCCCCGGATTTACATCAACCATCCCGGGCCAAAGAAGACATTCCCGACGCACCCTTATTGGCTCGTTTTCAACGCCAAAGGCTGGGAGCGAAATCTGCAGCGCGGCGCGGTGTTCAAGGACAAGATCGTGCTGGTAGGACCGACACAGAATTTCCTCCACGACGTGCATCCGACGCCCTTCGAGCAGGACGTGCCCGGCGTCGAAATCCACGCGGCAGCCATCGGGACGCTGCTGAAGCGCAATAACCCGTGTCCATCACACATAGCGGTCGAACCCGCGCTCGTCCTGTTGTTCACCGTAGGCGCAGTGCTCTCACTGCTGACGATCCGGCATCCCCTGTTCAAACTCGTGCCACCGCTGGTGCTGGCGGCGATCTACACAGGCATCTGTCATCTCGCGTTCACGAAGGCGCTGCTGATCCTCCCGCTGGCCGCGCCGGTCGTGGTCCTCGCGCCCACCGCGGTGTTCGGCATCGCGTGGCAACTGTTGACAGAGCAGTTCGAGCGACGCCGGGCGCGCGCGGCGCTGGAACGGCAGGTGTCCAAGGAGGTTGCCGACGAGTTGATGAAGGAATACGGCGCGCTGCAACTGCTGCTCGCGCCGCAGGAACGACACCTGGTGGTGTTCTTCTCCGACATCCGCAACTTCACAACCATCTTCGAGAAGGGCAACCCGCAAACACTGATCGGATTGCTCAACGAGTATCTCAGCGCGATGTCGCTGGTCGTCAACCGCCACGGCGGCACATTGGACAAATACATCGGGGACGCGATCATGGCGTTCTGGGGCGCGCCGACCAGCCGCGGCCCGCAGGAGGATGCCTTGCGCGCCGTGTCGGCCGCCCTTGAGATGCGCAAGGAACTGGCCGTGCTGCAACGGCAATGGGCGGAGAAGGAGTATCCGGAGATCAAGATCGGCGTGGGCATCCACGCGGGCGCCGCGTTGGTCGGCGAGGTCGGCTCGCAGCAGCGCAGCGAATACACGGCCATCGGCGACACGGTCAACACTGCTTCACGCATCGAGGGCGTCAACAAGGAAACCGGCACCGACATCCTCATTAGCGGGACGGTTTACGAGCTTGTGAAGGATCGGATCAAGGCCCGGCCGATGGGCGAACACGCACTCAAGGGCAAAGCCGGGCACGTGACGCTGCACGCGGTCGAGGGGGCGGCAGAGAATCCATCCCCTGCCGCGCGCTGAGTTCAGTCGAACAGGCTGCGGTTGGCCACAACCCAGTCGTAGAGCCGGCGCACGCCTTCCTCCACGCTCGCCTTCGGTTTCCAGCCGAGTTCGCGCTGCGCCTTCGAGATGTCGCAGACGAACACCGGCTGGTCGCCGGGCCGCCAGTCGCTGTGACTGCGTTCGATCTTCTTCCCAAAGAATCTCTCGATCATGGCAAGCAGTTCCAGCAATGACATGCACTGCTGTGCGCCCCCGCCGATGTTATAGACCTGGCCGCTGGCGACGTTGATCTTCTGCACGGCAAGGTCGTAGGCGCCGGCGAGGTCCTCGACGAAAAGCACGTCGCGGACTTGTTTGCCGTCGCCGTAGATGGTGATGGGTTTGCCGAGCGCGGCGGCGATGGTGAACCACGCGACCCAGCCCTGATCCTCGACGCCGAATTGCCGGTAGCCGTAGATGCAGCTCTGCCGGAAGACGACGGTGCGCAGGCCGTAGATGCGGGCGTAATCGCGGACATACTGGTCCGCGGCGCCCTTGGAGCAGCCGTAGGGCGAATGGAAGTCGAGCAGCCGCTCCTCGCCGATACCTTGCGGCAGGTCGGCGTATTCGTAGCGGCCGTTGCGCTCGACGGTGCGGATATCGGTCATGCCGCCATAGACCTTGTTGGTCGAGGCGTAGATGAGGACGGGTTTGAGTTTGTTGACGCGGACAGCCTCAAGAACGTTGAATGTGCCGAGGGCGTTGATCTCAAAATCCTCGCGCGGCTCGGCCACCGAGGTGGTCACCGCCACCTGCGCGGCGAGGTGAAGCGCCACATCGAGATCCGGGCGTTCACGGAATGCCTTGTTCACCGCAGCCACATCACGCAGGCCGGCCTCGATACATTCCAGCCTGCCACCGCGCTGCCGCAGCCACTCGAGGTTCTGGCGTGCGCCCTTCCGGGAGAGGTTATCGAGAACTGCGACCCGGTCGCCTCACGCGAGCATGCGCTGGGCGATATTGCAGCCAATGAAACCCGCACCACCGGTAATGAGGCAATTCATATCGGAAACGAGAATGGTCGGGCCGACGAGATTTGA
>DYDC01000097.1 GCA_020718125.1 Methylacidiphilum sp.
GAAGGCCGAGGGCCGAAGGTCGAAGGCCGAAGGAAGGCCGAAGACCGAGATCCCGAAACGGATGTCTTGCGCAAGGACGCAAAGACGTGTTACTCGGCCTTCGGATTTCGGACTTCCTTCGGCCTTCGGCCTTCGGATTTCGGACTTCCAAAAGCTCTGTCGCCATCCCGGCTTCCTCTTCTCGATGAAGCTCATCTTCGCCAACCCGTGGTTCTTGCTCCTGCTGGCGCTCGTGCCGCTGGTGGTGTGGTGGCGGCAAAGGCTGCGCTGGTCGTCGGCGCTGCGGCTGGCGACGGTGGCGCCGTTCCGGCATATCCCGCCGTCGCCGTGGCTGCGCGTGCGGCAGGGCTTGGTCGTGCTGCGCGGCGTGGCGCTGGCCTGTCTCGTCATTGCGCTGGCGCGGCCGCAGCAGCCGATCGGCGAGGTGAAGGCGCAGGCCGAGGGCATTGACATCGTGCTCTGCCTCGATATCTCGGGCAGCATGTTGGCGGAGGATTTCGAGAAGGACGGCCGCCGTTACAGCCGCGTGGACATCGTCAAGGAGGTCGTGCGCGAGTTCATCGGCAAACGGTCCCACGACCGGCTGGCGATGGTCGTGTTTGCAGGCCGGCCCTACACGGTCTGTCCGCTGACGCTCGACCACGACTGGATGGTCAACAGCCTGGACCGTGTGCGCGTCGGGTTGATCGAGGATGGCACGGCCATCGGTTCGGGGCTGGGCGCGTCGGTGAACCGGCTGCGGGACATCAAGGCCAAGAGCCGCATCGTGGTGCTGCTGACCGACGGCGTGAACAACGCCGGCAAGCTCGCGCCCGATCTCGCGGCAGATGCCGCGAAGGCGCTGGGCGTGAAGGTCTATACCATCGGTGCGGGCGCGGGCGGCGTCGCGCCGATCCCGGTGATGGACCAGCAGGGGCGCAAGCTCTTTTACCGGACGATGCAGGCGGATCTCGACGAGCCGCTGCTGAACCGGATCGCGGAGAAGACCGGCGGTTTGTATTTCCGCGCCACGGACACGAAGAAGCTGCAGGAGATTTACGCGACGATTGACAAGCTGGAGAAGCGCAAGCTCGAAGCGCCGTCGTATCGGCAGATGCGCGAGATGTTCGGGTGGTTTCTCTGGCCGGGACTGGCGATGTTGCTGGTCGAGGTGGGGCTGGGGCAGACGCGATTGAGGAAGCTGCCATGATGGGTGAAACGTCAAACGTGAAGACAGACGCGGACATCCGTGCCTCACGTTTCACGTTTGACGCCGTGCCGAGAGAAGCGAACGAATGACGAACCACGATAATGAAATTTAGCAACCCCATCGCCCTTCACGCCCTCTGGCTCGTGCCGGTCGTCGTGGCGTTTTACTGGTTCGCGTTCCGGCAGCGCCGGCGTGGACTGGAGCGTTTCGCCGCGCCACACCTGTGGCCGACGGTCGCTCCAACGGCGCTCAACGACTGGCTTTGGGTCTGGCGGGCGGTGCTGGTGACGGAGGCGGTCATGCTGCTGGCTTTCGCGGTCGCCGGGCCGCGCTGGGGTTTCCGGTGGGAGGAAGTGAAACGGAAAGGCATAGACATCTTCGTGGCGGTGGACGTGTCCAAGAGCATGCTCGCGCAGGACGTGCGGCCCAGCCGGCTCGAACAGGCCAAGCTCGCCGTCCGCGACCTGCTACGGGAGGCCGTCGGCGACCGCGTGGGGCTGATCGCGTTCGCCGGCACCGCGTTCGCGCCGTGTCCGCTCACGCTCGACCATGCGGCGGTGCAGATGGTCCTCGACGACCTCGCGCCGGAGAGCATCCCGCTGGGCGGCACCGACATCGCCGGCGCGATGAAGGAGGCCATGCGCGGCTTCGACAAGGCCGCCGACCGCAACTGCGCGATCATCATCATCACCGACGGCGAGAACACCGCCGACACCAGCCCGCTCTCCGTCGCGAAGACCGCCGCCGCACGAGACATCAAGATTTTCACCATCGGCGTCGGCACGACCGGCGGCGAGTTGATCCCGGCCGTCGGCGAGGGCGGCGAGCGCGAGTTCATGAAGGACAAGGAAGGCCACGCGGTGCAGACGCGGCTCGACGAGGCCACGCTTCAGCAGATCGCGCTGACCACGCAGGGCTACTATGTCCACGCCACCGCCGGCAATTTCGGCCTCGATACCATCTATAAACAGGGCATCCTCGCGATGGAGCCGAAGGACTTCGAAACGCAGCTTGTGAAGCAATACGAAGAGCGGTTCCAGTGGCCGCTTGGCACGGCGCTGCTGCTCCTGCTGGTCGAGGCACTGCTGCGCGAGCGGAGCAAGGAATCCTCCGGCTTCGAGTTCCGGTTCCGGAAGAGGCTGCGCGCCACGGCGCCTGTCGCCGCTCTGGTGTTGGCGATGATGCAGGCCCAGGCCGCCGACATCACCGAGCCGCCGCCGAAGCTCTACAACTTCGGCAACGACGCCTACCGCAAGCAGCGGTTCGATGAAGCAGCAAAGGCCTATTCGCAGTCGCTCACGGCGAAGGATCCGGCGTTGCAGGAGCGCGCGTTCTACAATCTCGGCAACGCCTGCTACCGGCTAGGCGAGCCGCTGGAGGCAACCGCGCCGGAGCGCGCGCAGGAGATGTTCAAGCAGTCGGTGACCTGCTACGACAGCGCGCTGGCGCTCGACCCCAAGGACGAGGACGCGAAGTTCAACAAGGAACTGGTCGAGGTGCGGCTGAAACAGCTCCAGCAGCAAAAACAACAAAAACAGCAACAACAGCAAAAACAGCAACAACAGCAAAAACAGCGACAGCAGCAGAAACAGCAGCAGCAGCAACAACAGGCCGGCCAACAGAAAGAGGACCAGCAACAGCAGCAGCAACAACAAGCCCAGCAACAACAGCAGCAACAACAGAAGCAGAAGCAGCAGGAACAGCAGAAGCAGCCGGGCGAGCCGGAGGACCAGAAGCGCGACATGAGCGAGATGGGGGCGAAGCTGATGCTTGACGCTGAGCGCGAAGAGGAAAAACATTGGAAAGACGTGCTCTCGGTCCGCAAAGCGGGCCAGCGTGAGCCGGAGAAGAACTGGTGAAAGCTGTCAGCCATCAGCCATCAGCCGTCAGCGCCGTGCGGAGTCGCACGGGGCTTCTGGCCGTCCTGATGGTGCTGACCTGCAGTTGTGCGGCGGTATGGGCCGCCGAGCCGAACTTCTCCGCCTCGGTGGACCGCAGCGAGATTGCGCTTGGCGAGCAGATCCAGCTCACCCTCCGTTACGACAACACCGGCGGCGCCGGCACGCCGCAGTTGCCGGGGCTGGACGGTTTCACCGCCCAATACGCCGGGCCGCAGACGCAGGTCTCCATCGTCAACGGCGAGCGCGCCGACTCGGTCTCGCACGTGTTCCTGCTCACGCCGACGCGCGAGGGCGCGCTGAGCATCCCGGGCTTCACGGTCCAGCTCGGCGCCAAGACCGTCACCAGCCGGCCCATCGCCATCACAGTCGGCAAGACCGCCAGCGGGGGCATCAACGTGGAGGACCTCATCCGCCTCCAGATCGTGCTGCCGCGCACCGAGTTGTTCCTCAATGAAGTCTTTCCGTTCGACCTCAAGCTCTACATCCGCAACGGCGTCCGTTACCGCAGCCAGATGCCGTCCATCACCGCCGACGGGTTCACCGAGATCAAACTGCCGCGCCCCTCCGAGTCGCAGGAGACGCTCGACGGCAAGGCGTTCGGCGTTTACACGTTCCGCGCGCTGGCCAGCCCCCTGCGCGCCGGCGAACTCGCGCTCGGCCCCGCGCAGGCGGCGATTGACGTTTACACGGACTCGCAGCGCAACCGGCGGTTCGGGGTCGGCGACCCGTTCTTCGACCAATTCTTCGGCGGTGGCGCCGACACGCGGAGGTTCGCCGTCAGCTCGCAGCCGTTGAAGGTGCGCGTCAAGCCGCTGCCCGACGCCGAGAAGCCGGCCGACTTCACCGGCGCCATCGGCCGCTACGCGCTCGATGTCACCGCCAAGCCCACCACGTTGCGCACCGGCGAGCCGGTCACGCTCACTATCCGCGTCGTCGGACATGGCAACCTCGCCACCGTCCAGTCACCGAAGTTCACCGCGCCGGCGGGCTTCAAGAGCTACGACCCCATCGTCAAGAGCAAGCAGACCGACGACGCGGGCTTCACGGGCGAGAAGACCTTCGAGCAGGTCATCGTGCCGACCACGACGAAGGCATCGGTCATCCCGCCGGTGACGTTCAGCTACTTCGATCCCGAACTCGGCCGCTACGCCACGCTCAGCCGCGGCCCGATCCATCTCAACGTGCAGGAAGCTCCCGCGGGCAGCGTGCCCGTTGTCGTCGGCATCGCCCAGACGCCCGCCGCGCCGCGGCCGCAGGAGAAACTCGGCGTCGGCATCGTCTATCTGAAGCCCGACCTCGGCACGGTCATCAGCGGCGGGCCGGCGATTTACCAGCAGACGTGGTTCGTGGCGCTCCATGTCGTGCCCGCGCTCGCGCTTCTCGGCGCGCTCGCGTTCAAGCGCCACCGCGACCGGCTCAGCGGCGACATCCGCTACGCCCGCGCGCGTCGCGCCTACAGCAACGCCCAGCGCCGCCTCGCCGATGCCGAGCGGCTCATGCCCGCCAGCGCGTCGGGATTCTACGCCGCCATCTTCAAGTGCCTGCAGGACTACCTCGGCGACCGGCTGAACCTGCCGTCCTCCGGCATCACCAGCGCCGTCATCGAGGAACAACTCCGCCCCCGCGGCCTGCCGCCCGACCTCTGCGGGGCGCTACGGCAGCTTTTCAGCGAATGCGACAGCGCCCGCTACGCGCCACGGGCGCAGACCGGCGCCGGCCGCGAACGCACGCTCAAGACGACCCGCGACACCGTCGCGGCGATGGAGAAAGTCTCATTGTGAGAATGATAACAGACGTGACTTTGCCGCAGAGCCGCAGAGGGCGCGGAGAGTGTTGTCTCGCGCAAAGACGCCAGGACGCCAAGCGGTTTCCTGCCTTTGCGTCTTGGCGTCTTGGCGCGAGACAGGCTGGAGAGTGTTGTCTCGCGCAAAGACGCCAGGACGCCAAGCGGTTTCCTGCCTTTGCGTCTTGGCGTCTTGGCGCGAGACAGGCTGGAGAGTGTTGTCTCGCGCAAAGACGCCAGGACGCCAAGCGGTTTCCTGCCTTTGCGTCTTGGCGTCTTGGCGCGAGACAGGCCGTTGTTTTCCGCGCTCTCTGCGTCTCCGCGGCGAGCCTCATGTCTCTCTCTGCCGCGCTCGCCGCCGACGCGCCGCCGGCGTTCAAGGAAGCCGCCGCGCTCTTCGACGCGGGTGTGTTCGATCAGGCCGCCGCGCGCTACGAATCGCTCCGGGCCGCCGGCGTCGCCAGTGCGAACCTCTACTTCAACCTCGGCAACGCCTGCTTCAAGGCCGGCCATCTCGGCCGCGCCATCCTCAACTACGAGCGCGCACGCCGGCTGGAGCCGCGCGACCCCGACATCAGCGGCAACCTCCGCTTCGCCATCAACGAATCCCGCGCGAAGGACACCGTCGCGACCACAGGCTGGTCGGTTTGGCTCGCCGCCTTGCGCGATTACCTGACCGCTGGTGAATGGACCGCGTTCGCCGCGACCTGCTACTGGCTCGCCGCGCTCGGCGCCATCGCGCTGCTCTTGCTGCCTGCCGCGCGGAAGCTGGCGCCTGTCAAACGCTGGCTGCGGCCATCCGTCATCGGTTTCACTGTCCTCACCATCGCCGCAGGCACCGGCCTCATCACGCGCGCTTCTGTCGAGAATGGCCCGCCCGCGGCGATCGTGGTCACGAAAGAAGTCGTCGTCCGATTCGCGCCGGTGGACGACGCGCCGCGGCATTTCACCGCCGTCGAAGGCCAGAAGCTGTGGATCACCGGCGAGCGCGCCTCCAGCATGGCGGGTGTCCCCGGCTGGGTCGAAGTCGAGCGCGCCGATGGCAACAAGGGCTGGGTTCCGGCCAACGCCGTGGAGAGAATCTGATCCAACGATGCAGTTGGTTTCGGGGAGCGCACGCGCCCCCGCGTGCAGCCATCGGCGCCTCGCCGATGGTTTGTCGTTGTTACAGCGCGCGCTGTTGGTTGCGCCACCGCAAAGACACCAACGTGTTCGGCGAGGGCGCCGAACACCGCACGCGAGGCGCGCGCGCTCCCCGCAGCAATTGAATCGCCCCGGCTAAGCCGCGCGAAAGGTCGCGCACGCGGCCAGCCACACGATCAACTCCGTCGTCTCGCAGAGCGCGCCCAACGCGTCGCCTGTCAACCCACCGATGCGGCGATTGCAGGCGCGGATGAAAAGCACAAGCCAGATGGCGCTTAGCAGGAAGGCCGGCGCCGCCGGTTCCCACCGTTGAAGCACGGCACAGCCCGCGGCGGCGAAGGCGACCGCCAACAACGCCTGGCCACGTCCCAACCGCCCGATGAAAACCTTGCCTGTCCCCTCCTCGCGCGCGTAGCGGCCGAGCGCGCATGCCACAACCATCGCGCAACGGCCGACGACAGGCGCCGCGACGATGGCCCACAGCACGCGGTCGGTCGGCACGTTCAGCAGGGCGATGTATTTCAAGCCGAGCACGCAGACCAACCCCACCGCGCCCATCGTGCCGATGTGCGGGTCTTTCATGATCCGCAACGCATCCTCGCGCGTGCGCCCGGCGTAGAAGCCGTCGCAGACATCCGCCACACCGTCGAGATGCAGCCCGCCGGTCAGCGCCGCCAGCCCGACCACCACGAGCGCCACCACCACCGGCCACGGCAGCGCGTGCGCCAGCACCCACGCGGCAGCGGTCAGCGCGCCGCCAAGCGCAGCGCCGACGAGCGGATGGAAGCGCATCGAGCCGCGCAACTCATCGTCCGTCACCGGGTCGGCCACCCGAACCCGAAGGATGGTGAGGAACTGGAAGGCCAGCGCCAGTCGTCGCGCCCACGCTTTCATCACGCGCCTTTCTCGGAGACGCCCGCCTCGCCGAACGTCGCCATCTCGTGGTAGATCCGCGCCGCGGCCTCGATGAGGTGCATCGCCAGCGCCGCGCCCGTGCCTTCGCCAAGCCGCAGGTCGAAGTCCACGAGCGGCTGCAAGCCGAGTTTCTCCAACGCGGCATGGTGGCCGACCTCGACCGACCGGTGCGCCGCGAAGCAGAACTGGGACACTTTCGGACACAGGCCCCACGCGATGAGCGCCGCCGCGCCGCTGATGAAACCGTCGAGCACGACCGGCCGCCGCGCGGCTGCCGCGCCGAGAATGACGCCGGCCAGCCCGCCGATCTCGAACCCGCCGACTTTTGCCAGCACGTCGAGCGCATCGAGCTTGGGGCGTGAAGTGTCGGGGGTAAGGCCGTGGAGTTTCAGCGCGCGACGGATGACCTCGATCTTCTTCGCGTGCGCGGCGTCGGTGATGCCTGTGCCGCAACCCGTCACTTCGGCAGGGTCGCGGCCGGTCATTGCAGCCACGATGGCGCTGCTGGCGGCGGTGTTGGCGATGCCCATGTCGCCGGTGGCGATCATCTCCGCGCCGCGGGCGATCTCTCGCTCGACAATCTCGATCCCGGACCGGACGGAGGCGGCGGCCTGCTCGCGCGTCATGGCCGACTCGCGGGCGAAGTTGCGTGTGCTCGGAGCGATCTTCTGAACGAGAAAAGTTTCCTTGTGCGGCGCGCCGCAGTCGCCTTTGACACCGATGTCCACCACCAAGAGCCGCGCGCCGGCGTGGCGGGCCAGCACATTGATGGCGGCGCCGCCGCGCCGGAAGTTGAGCACCATTTGCCGCGTCACTTCCTGCGGGTAGGCGCTGACGCCTTCGTCAGCGACGCCGTGGTCGGCCGCCATGACGATGAGGGTCTTGCGAGCGACCCGCGGCCGGGCTGCGCCAGTGATGGCCACGAGCCGCCGCGCGATATCCTCCAGCCGGCCGAGGCTGCCGGGAGGTTTGGTGAGCGAGTTCAGCCGCGCCTGCGCGCGCTGAAGCGCGGCGGGATCCAGGTCGCTGATATGGTCAAGAGTGTCTTTCAGTTTGTCCATAAGAGGCGCGGCTCATAGCGGTCAACACGGGGGATGGTCAAGGACATTCACGGCATTCCGCCAACTTACGCGTGGCTGGGTGTCTGGCGTGAAGCAGGTGGCATCCTGACGGTTCAATCGCCGGGTCAGCGCGGGGCCGCGGCACGTTCCGCAGCGAGATAGCGGCTGAGCGTCTGGACGTGGCGGATGAAAGTGGCGCACCTGATGATGCGCGCCGTCTCGTTCTTGGGCCGGTGATATTTCAGGCCGCCGCCTTCTCCGCCGCGGCGCGGCATTTCCGCGCGAGCGCGTTGGCCTTCTCGCCCGCCTTCGGGTCGCCCCAGATCCGCTCCGCGTCGAGCATCGCCCCGATGATGCCGGGCAGCGCACTGTCGTTGAGCGTGCAGCGTTGCCAGTAGTTCTGGTGGCCCGGATACGTGCGCGACCACGTCTCCGGGTAGGCCGCCTTCTTCACCGGGAACTTCGCCGGGTCGGGAAACTGGGCGTAGCCCTGCGGCCACGCGCCGTTCGGGTATTGGGCCTTGAGCAGACACTCCAGCGCGTAGCTGACGCATTCATGGATCTTCTCGTCCTTGAAACCGAGTGTCTGGTCCATCCGCAACAGGAACCGCAGCGCCGCCTGTGTCGCGTCGTCGTCCAGCGCCGTCGTGTTCCGCCCGTCCGGCTTGCCGCCGTCGCGATACGCCTTTTTCTTCCGGCTCTTCTCGTCGAACTCGATGGTGTAATGCCCCCCCGACATCACCTGCCCGCGCACGAGCGCGTGGGCCGTCTCGCGCGCCGCGTGGCTCGCGCCCGCGTTTGGAAAAGCTCCGGCAGATAGAGCGGCAGCCAGCCGTAGAACGCCGCCGTCG
>DYDC01000098.1:0-5770 GCA_020718125.1 Methylacidiphilum sp.
CAAACACAAATAGTCATGTTATTTCATTACAGGCGCTAAGCCGTGGGTATGTGGCAAACAAACCGATAAAGCCCCGGTAGGGGCGACAGAAAACCCGGAGCCTCCATCATGGCCCACACGTTCACCAATGGTGGTCAGGCGAACGGGGTCACATCCCCACAAATAACAATTGGGAACCTCCGGTAACTATTCGCCAGATGAAATTCGTTGTAGGCCGACTCTGCGAGTCGGCGAAACTCTTGATAAATTCGCCGCTTCGCAGAAGCGGCCTACAACGCCGCTGCGCCAGCAAAGAGTTACCGGAGGTGCCTTCAGGCAACAAGCGTTGCAATAGCCGGTCGCGCGCGCGGGGGGAAATCGCAATGTAGATACTGGTCTGCAGATTCGCGCCAAGCCGGTCGCGCGCGCGGGGGGAAATCTGGCCATGGCACAACAGAAAACGGCGGCATCAGGGTTGGACGCACGCGGACACAGCGTCATGTCCTTGCTGCGCGATGGTCAGAGCCGGCGCGCCCAACATCAGCGTCGGGGTCGGGTCGGTCTGCGAGGTGACCTCGACCCGCACGTCACGCGCGCCGGCGTCCTGGAGCGCGCCCGCGACGGAGGCATAGGCCAGCTCGGGCCGGTTGCAGTCGCGGCTGAGATGGCCGAGATAAACATGTTTCAGGCCGTCGTGGACGATCTGCGTGATCGCCTCGGCAGCCGCGGCGTTGGAGAGATGGCCCTGGCGGGAAAGGATGCGCTGTTTGACCGACCACGGCCGCGCGGTGTCGTCCTGCAACAGCCGCGGATCGTGGTTGGTCTCCAGCAGCAGCACGTTCGCCGGCCGGATGCGCTCGATCACCAGCCGCGTCGTGCAACCGAGGTCGGTCAGGATGCCGATGTTGCCGCTGTCGTGGCGGAGCAGGAACCCCACCGGGTCGTGCGCGTCGTGCGGCACGGTGAAGCTCTCGACCCGCACGTCGCCGATCTCGAACGGCTGGCCGGTCTGGAAAATCTTCCACGTTTCCAAGCCGGGCATTTCTTCGTGAAGCAGTTCGGCGGTGAGGCGGTTGGCGAATACGGGAATCTTGTGGCGTTTGCAGAGCACCGGCAGGCCCTGCGTGTGGTCGTTGTGCTCGTGCGTCAGCAGCACGGCGTCAATGTCTTCCAGCGTGCGGCCGATGGATGCCAGCCGCGTGGCGATCTGCTTGCCGCTGAAGCCGGCGTCAACCAGCAGTTTCACCCGTGCTGTTTCCAAGTAAGTGCAGTTGCCTCCGGAGCCACTGCCTAGGATCGTGATTTCCACCGCCACGACCGCGAGCATAGCCGCCCTCCGCGCCGTCTCAAGCAAGAACTCGCCGCTCCGGCCAATTCTCTTGACGCTCCGCGGCGGCGGACACGATGATGCCGCGCGCCTTGGGGCCCAAACTCGCGCCGTGATGAAACTGTTTGGCCGAAACCTGTCCACCTATCTGTGGGGCTTGCGCCTGATCCCGCACTTTGCGGTCTGGTGCGTGAGGTGCCTTTTCCTTTTCAAACGGCCGTTCTCGGTCCTGCACAGCTATTTCACGATGCGCCCGCCGCCGGGCCGCATGGTCGAGTTACGGGACGGGCTGAAGATTTTCCTCTCGGAACATCCGCACGACCTGGTCACGGTGTTTGTCATTTTCGTCCGCGAGGACTACGGCCGCGCGCGGCCCGGCGGCGTGGTGGTGGACATCGGCGCGAACATCGGCGTGTTCGCGTTGTATGCGGCGCACGCCGGGGCGGCGAAGGTGCTGGCCTATGAGCCGAATGGCGAGTCCTTCGCGCTGCTCCAGCGCAACATCACCGCGAACCGTCTGGAGCAGGTCGTCGTGCCGTGCCGGCTTGCGGTGTCAGAACGGGCCGGCGAGACCCTGCGGTTTCCCGTGAAGTCCAGCCCCTACAACGCCGCGCTCACCAGCGAAGTGACTGCCGAGTGCGAGCCGGTGACAACCACCGACTTCGCCTCCATCCTGCGCGATCACGCGGTCGAGGGCATTGACCTGCTGAAACTCGACTGCGAAGGCGCCGAATACGGCATCCTGCTGAACGCGCCGGAATCCCTCTGGCCGCGCGTGCGCGAGCTGCGGATGGAATACCACGCCGGCGACCGGGAACGACTCGCGGCACATTTGCAGGCACGCCAGTTCAAGCTGACGCTCTGGAGACAGGACAGCCCCACCACAGGAAACATGCGCTTCGCCCGCCAGTGAGCCGACGGGGCCTCAGCCGTGTTTCGGCACGTGCCGGGCGATGCGGGCGGACTTGGCCTCGACCGTTCGCCACAGCGGCGCCTCGCTCGCGCCATACAGCCGCGTGAACTCGCGCCAATCGTCGGCGGTGAAATCGGCCTGAGCCGTCATTGAATAGTGAAGCTGGGCGAGGTCCTTCACGATCCAGCGCCACGCGCCGCAACACGGCCGAGTGCAGCGCTGGAGGTCGAGCAGGAAGATCTTCAGCGCGCCCGTCCCGCCCGCCGTCTCCCGCACGAAGAAGTGGCAGAGGTAGAAATCCTTGTGGCAGTAGCCCCGCTCGTGAAACCGCCGCGCGATGTCGGCGATGGGTGCGAGCAATTCGCGCCGTCGCGCGGGCCGGTCACGCAACCACCAGTCAGCCTGCGTGGCGTTGGGAATCTCCTCGGTGATGACGAAGCTCGCGCCCGCGCCGAACAGGCCGCGCTGCTCGCCGAACGCCACCGGCGTCGGGCAGGCGATGCCGACATCGCGCAATTCGTGGAGCCGCTGCCATTCGTTGCGGGCCTGCCGCGCCGTCATCAGGCCGTGATGGCGCTTGAGATAGAGGACGCGCCCCGCTGCCTCGACGCGCGTGGTGAACCGGCCCGGCACGGCACGCGTCACGTCGCCACGCGGTGCTGGCAGGGCCATGATCTTTCCGAACGTGTCGAAGCCCGCCGCTCGCAGCGGCTCCGCGAATCCCTCGGCGATGGTCAGCGTCGTGCTCACGCGAGGCCGTGTCCCGGCCCGGTCATTTCACGACGGGGCGGAGGACGATGTTCCGGTAATCCACGCTCGTGTGGTCGCCCTGGAGATGGATCGGGCCGGGGCGGAGCTCGGCGGAGGTCAGCGCGCCGCCGGTGCAGCCCGGCAGCGGCTGGTTGGCGATGATCTTTTTGCCGTTGAGGATGACCGTGACGTGGCGGTCCACCAGCGTGAGGTCCACCGTCTGCCATTCGCCGGCGGGCTTCTCGGCGGCAACGGACGGCGTGATGCGGCTGTAGATGCCGCCCATGTTGTGCGAGTCGAGCGGCTTGCCACGCCTGTCGGCCGCCCGCACCTCGTAGATGCCGCGCAAATAGACGCCGCTGTTGCCCTTGGCAGGCACGCGCACCTCCAGCTTGAGGTTGAAGTCCTCGAACTCTTGCTCGGTCGCCCCAGAGGATGAGCCTTCGAGCTTTCCGCCCTTTTCCTCGACGCCGAGCCAGCCAGCGCCGCCGCCGGGCAGGGCCAGCGCCCAGCGGCCGATGAATGGGTTGTCCGCCGCAATCGCCGGCGTGAGCGCGGCGGTGAGCGCGAGGATGGAGAGGGTGGAACGCAGTTTCGGGAAGGAAAGGTGTTTCATGGTGCGGTTCTTATCCGCCGTCGGCGCCGCGCGCTCAAGCAAAAACCCGGCGCCCCTCACGGCATGGCGCGGCTGAGCAGCAAATACTCGCCGCCGTCGAGCTTGCGCGTGAGTGCGACGCGCCAGCCGGGAAGTTCCGCGCCCCACGACGCGGGCCAGCTCTTGCGGTTAAGGATGACGAACCGGCAGTCGCCGGCCAGTTTCACAAACTCCGCCGCGGTGGCGGGCATTTGTTTCTCCGACACGGCCAGCAGGCGCGTCTGCGGGCCGAGGTAGTAGAAGACGTCGGCGCGCATGTCGGCGGTGATGCTGTCGCCATAGCCAAAATAGAGCGCCGTGGCGTTGCGCTCGCCGCCGATGATGCGATGGGCTTCCCCCGCAAAAACCCTCGGCGACGTCTTCGCGTCCGCCCGTGGCACGAGGATGCCGTGATTGACCGACAACCCCGCCGCCGTCACTGCTGCAATGGCCCACGCCGCGCGGCCCCCCCAGGCAAAGCCCGCGACGCCCCACGCCGCCAGCAGCGCGCACACGGGCAGAATCGGCAGGATGTAATGGTCTTGCTTCACATGGAGCGACGAGAAAAACGCGAAGATGACGAGGAACCACACCACGAGAAAAACCGCCGGCCCGTGCTGCCGACGCAGCGCGCCCCATTCGCGCCAGAACCGCCACGCCACCAGCGGCAGCGCGGCTATCCACGGCGCGGTCAGGGCGGGGAGCGCGGCGCAATAGAAGAACAGCCCGCCCGTGTGGCGCTGCCACCCCGTGGTGAGCCGGCTGAATATCTCGCGCATGAAGACCTCCTTCGCATCGCCGTGGGCCATCACCAGCGCGGGCCACGGCAGCGCCAGCGCGAAGAAGATCGCCAGTCCCAGCGCGTGCCATCGCGTGACCAGATGGCGGCACGGCTGGCCGGCGAGCCAGCGCGTGGCACAGTAGATGGCCTCGCCGCTGACGGTGAACACGAGGGCGACGGGGCCTTTGGCCATGCACGCCAGCGCAGCACAGGCGTGCGACGCGAACATCAGCCGCAGCTTGCGCGGTTGATGATCCCACAGGATGAAGAAGCCGACTGTGAGCACAATCGTGGATGTCAGCAACACTTCGATCTGCGCGCCGCGGCCCCATTTGAAAAAGCCAAAGCTGGTGGCGAGCATGGCGGCGGCGAGCAGTCCCGCGCCACGCCCCCAGAAACGCGCGCCCATTGCCGCGACCATCGCGCACGCCAGCGCCCCCGCGAACGCGCTCGGCAGCGCGGCGGTCCATTCATTGACCACGCCGCCGTTGAGGGCCTTCGACGCGCCCGCGATGGCCCAACACATCAGCGGCGGCTTCTCAAACCGCGGCTGGCCGCCGAGCGCGGGCACGAGCCAGTCGCCCGAGGCGAGCATCTCCCGCGCGGCGACGGCGTTGCGGGCGTCGCGCCGGCCGAAGTCGGTCAGGCCCGCGGTGCAGAACAGCAACGCGAACGCCGCCAGCGCGACCAGCGCGGCGCGTCCGATGCCGAGGGGCTGCGGGTTCATCGCGGGTATGGTAGCAACCAGTGGGCCGGTTTCGAGTCTTCTTTCCGGGGCGGGCGCATCTACGTTCCGGGGTGTATGTCATCCTGCCGACGCTGTCGGTTTCCCTGCGGCCGTGAGCAAAGCGGCGGAGGGCCGCCGCAGTCCAAGACGCTGCCGAGTTGTTGATGCCGCCTTCAAACGCGCGCGAGCGTCTTGGAGTGTGCCAGTCCTCTGGCGCTTTTCATCGGGGACACAAACCGTCGTCGGTGCCGGAAACTACGGAAGGATTAGTTGCAGCGGGGAGCGCACGCGCCTCGCGTGCGGTGTTCGGCGCCCTCGCCGAACACGGTGTGGTTTCTGCGATGGGGAATGCAACGGTGCTCCTTCCAACAGCGGCAAGCCATCGGCGAGGTGCCGATGGCGGCACGCGAGGGCGCGTGCGCTCCCCTGAACCCACTTGGCGCTTTTCATCGGGGACACAAACCGTCGTCGGTGCCGGAAACTACGGAAGGATTAGTTGCAGCGGGGAGCGCACGCGCCTCGCGTGCGGTGTTCGGCGCCCTCGCCGAACACGGTGTGGTTTCTGCGATGGGGAATGCAACGGTGCTCCTTCCAACAGCGGCAAGCCATCGGCGAGGTGCCGATGGCGGCACGCGAGGGCGCGTGCGCTCCCCTGAACC
>DYDC01000098.1:5878-8797 GCA_020718125.1 Methylacidiphilum sp.
CGAGGTGCCGATGGCGGCACGCGAGGGCGCGTGCGCTCCCCTGAACCCACACGAACCCCACGAAGGAGAAGCCTCTCTTGCCTTGGCGGCACGCGAGGGCGCGTGCGCTCCCCTGAACCCACTGCATCGTTCCGGCTGCGATATGCCCTCCGCAGCTTCCCTCGATGAAGTTGTCCGGCTATACTGGCTGCGGCGACGATGAGCGAGATCGGCAAATGGATGATGGTGGCGGGCCTGGGCCTGCTGTTCTGGCTCGGCCCGAAGATCCCGTGGCCGGGGCGGCTGCCGGGGGACCTCGCGGTGGAGCGGCCGAATTTCAAGTTTTACTTCCCGCTGACGACCTGCATCATCCTGAGCGTGGCGCTGACACTGCTGGCGTGGTTGTTGCGTCGTCATTGAGCCGGCGGCCAGGGGCGCCACTACTGTCATGGCAACACTGGGTATCCGCCGTCCGCGCAACGTGGACTGGAAGCGCGCGGCGGCGATTCTTTACGGCGACTGGGGCACGAGCAAGGCCTACGTGGTGGGCATTGCGTTCGCGCTGGCCGGCTACGCCAGTTTCTGGCCGCTGCTGGCGGTGTGCGTGCTGACGGTGATCGTCGGGTTCAACTACACGCGCGTCTGCAAATACTACCCGGATGGCGGCGGCGTGTATTCGAGCGCCAGCGCGCACTCGAAGTGGCTCGCGCTGGTCGGCGGCATGTTGCTCTGCGCCGACTACATCGTGACCGCCGCGCTGAGCTGCCTGGACGGTTTCCACTACCTGGGCGCACACGACCCGGTCCGCATCGCCATCCTGGCGATCTTCTTCATCGGCGTGCTGAATTTCTTCGGCCCGAAGCACACCGGTTCGCTGGCGATCCTGCTGGCGATCCCCACGGTCATCGTGGTCGTGACGCTGGGCGTGTTCGCGCTGCCGCACCTGTCTGCCGTGCGCGTGGAGACGCCCAAGACCGGTTTCGGGGGATCGTGGGCCATCATGGCCGGGTTGATCCTGACGCTGTCGGGCGTGGAGACGGTAGCCAACATGACCGGCGTGATGGAGGTCTCCTCGCGCGGCAAGGGCGAGCCGACGATTGACCCGACGGTGAAGAAGACGATCTGGCCGGTGTTGATCGAGGTGTGCATCTTCACGGCGCTGCTGGGGCTGGCGATGCACGCGTTGCCGGGCCTCTCGGTGCATGAGGTCGCCGGCCCGCACGGCGTCGAGCAACACGTGATCGGGCCGGACGCGGCGACCAACCCGCAGCACCGGCAGCTTGAAGCCTCGATGCTGCATTACATGGGCGAAGCGTTCGTCGGCAAATGGTTCGCGTGGGTGGTGGGCATCGTGTTCGCCCTGCTGCTGCTGTCGGCGACCAACACGGCGATCGTGGGCCTGGTGAGCGTGATTTTCATGATGGCCCGCGACGGGCGGTTGCCGCGGCATTTTACCAGCCTGAACCGCTTCGGCGTGCCGTGGATCCCGCTGCTGATCGCGACGATCATCCCCCTGCTGGTGCTGGACGCGGTCAACAACATCCAAGGCCTGGCCTCGCTCTACGCCATCGGCGTGGTGGGCGCCATCACGGTGGACCTCGGCTCGTCGGCGTTCAACTTCAGACTGCCGATGAAACCGTGGGAGCGCGGATTGCTGATAGGCACGAGCCTGTTGCTGGCCGGCATCTGGGTCACCATCGCCGTGACCAAGCCGTATGCGCTGCTGTTCGCGCTGCTGGTGGTGGGCTTCGGAGTGCTGATGACCACGAAGTGGATCAAGGGGCCGGCCGCGGAGGCGGGGGAGATCGGTTTCGATACCAAGGCGATGGGCGTGCCCGTGCTCGAACCGGTGATGGCGACAGGACCGGCGATGACCGCGGCCACCGGCGGCGCGATCCTGGTGGCGGCGCGCGGGCCGACCGATGTGTTGAAGTTCGCCGTGGACGAGGCGGCGTTGCGCGGGGCCGTCCTCTACGTCCTGTTCGTGCGCGAGATCGCCGTGACAATCCCGACGACATCGCACTGGCGCAACGACCCGGACGCCTCGGCGGTCTTCAAGGCCGCGCGCGAGCTTGCGGGTCCGCGTGGCGTCCAGGTCCTGCCGGTTTATACCAACAGCGACTCGCCCGCGCCGATCATCCTCGATCTCGCGGCAACGGTGGGCGTGGAGTATCTCATCATGGGCGGCAGCCACCGCAGCCGGCTGGTGAACCTCCTCAAGGGCGACGTCATCGGCGACGTGGCGCGCCAGTTGCCGCCGAACATCCGGCTGCTCATCTACGGCTGAGATTCGTCCTCGCTCCCGCCGCCGCCGATTCAAGAAAAACGAGCGACGCCCCCGTTGCCAGGGACGTCGCTCGCATGGTTGAACTGGCGGTGGCGCGGGCCTAGACGGCCTTGGAGCCGCGCTCGTCGGTGCGGATGCGGACGGCTTCCTCCACGTTCATGATGAATATCTTGCCGTCGCCGATCTTGCCGGTGCGGGCGCTCTTGATGATGGCGTCCACAGCGGCCTGCACCATCTCGTCGCCGACGACGATGTCAATCTTCAGCTTGGGCAGGAAGTCCACGGTGTATTCGCTGCCACGGTAGATTTCGGTGTGGCCCTTCTGGCGGCCGAAGCCCTTGGCCTCGGTCACCGTCATGCCCTCGACACCCACTTCCGAGAGCGCGGACTTCACCTCTTCGAGTTTGAACGGTTTGATGACCGCTTCGATTTTTTTCATGTCTCAATCCTCAGTCAGCCTGCGCGGCTTACAGCAAGTCGTATCCTTCGTCGCCGTGGTCCACGATGTCCAACCCCCTGGCGTTCTTCGTCCGGCGCCGGCCGCGGGCCGATCACCGCCTTCACGATATACGCGAGAATCGCCGTGCCGACAACTGCCAAAACCAGCGTCTGCCCGATGGGGGCGCAACTTGACACACGCACCACGATCAAGT
>DYDC01000099.1 GCA_020718125.1 Methylacidiphilum sp.
GGGCGCGATTACAGCGAGGGCAAGAAGATCAACTGGAAGGACGGCGTGGCGGCGCTTTATTACATCGTCAAGTCCAGCGTTTGTTCGCGCTCCGGGCGGGCTGCGGCCAGCAACGACGGCCCCAAGTCATGAGCAAGGCGATCCACTCCGGCCACGAGACTCTGCAACGGTTTGGAGCCGCGCGCGCCTACAATGCCTGGATTGCTGATACGCTGCGGCCATTTGCGGGCCGGCGTGTGCTGGAGATTGGCGCGGGTATTGGCAATCTGAGCGAGCATTTTCTCGATCGGGAGCGGCTCGTGCTGACGGACATGGAGACGCACTACATCGGCGCGCTCCGGGAACGGTTCAGTGGCCAGGCGCACATCCATGCGCTCCACTACGATGTTTCAGAGCCGCCGCCCGCGGATCTGGTGGCGGAGCGGTTCGACACGATCATCTGCCTCAACGTCATCGAGCATGTGCAGGACGACGCGGCGGCGCTGCGACACATCATCGAGTTGCTCCAGCCCGGTGGACGTGCGCTGCTGCTGGTGCCGGCGCACTCGTGGCTCTACTGCAAGCTCGACGTGAACTTGGGACACTTTCGCCGCTACCATCGCGTGTCGTTTCGTGAACGATTGGTGGCGGCGGGTTTCGTTCTGGAGCGGGACTTTTACTTCAACCCGGCGGCCATTCCGGGATGGTTCCTGTTCGGCAAAGTTATCGGGCACGATCTCGTGGCGGAGCGGCCATTGCAGGGCTTTGACCGCCTAGTGCCGCTGTTGCGGTGGGTGCCGACGCGATGGCTGCCGTTCGGCATCTCCCTCATCGCTGTTGCCAGACGGCCCCTCGCACCGTGAGAAGGGTCTTCCTCATCGCTTTGCTGGTGCGCGCGGCTTGGGCGTTGGCGCTCGACCCCCATCAACTCTACTGGCCCGACGAGAAGACCTACGACGACATTGCCAGCGGCCTGAGTCGCGGTGAAGGTTTCGTGGCGCCCGGCTACTGGTCGGCCCCGTTGTGGCCCGGGTTTTTGGGGCTTCTTTACGCGATTTTCGGCCATCATTTCGTCGTCGCGCGGCTCGCTCAGTCGCTCTTGGGCGCGCTGACGTGCGTGTTCGCTGGCGCGGCAGCGGGACGATTGTTCGACCGGCGCGTAGCCATCGGGACGGGGCTGGTGCTGGCGCTGTATCCCTCGGTAGTTTACCTCGCGGGAGTCCTCTACGCCGAGAATTGTTTTGCGTTCTTGCTGAGTGGAACGACCTATGCGCTGGTCCGGTTGAGCCAGGAGCGGAAGTGGACTTCGGCGCTGGCGGCGGGCTGCTGGCTAGGCGCGGCGGCGTTGTGCCGGTCTCTGGGGCTGATGCTGATCCCGGTAGCCGTGCTGGTGCCGGCGCTTGTGCGGGATCTCTCGTGGCGGCGGCGGGCGGCGCTGGCGTTGGTTATGTGGCTGGCGGCGGCGTGTGTGATCGCGCCATGGACGCTGCGCAACTGGTGTGTGTTCCATCATTTCATTCCGGTGTCGGTTGGCTTTGGCAGCACGCTTTGGCGCGGCTACGACGAATTCAGCCGCGGCGATGCCGACGACCGCTTTCTGGGGCCGACGGACCGGTCGGTCTGGCCGCAACGCGCGGCGAATCCGGCCGCGCTCGAACGGATGGAGCATCTGCTGATGCGGTTGCACCGATTGGACGAGGCGGAGGCGGATCGGGAGTTGGGGCGGGAGGCGTTCCGCTACATCCGCGAACATCCCGCGCGCGCGCTGGCCCTTTACGGAAAACGGCTGCTGACGCTGCACGCGGCGTTCAGCCGGACCCGCCAGTCGAACGATCACACGTCGGATCGCAACCAGTTTGTCGCGGCGGCGGCTTATTATCCGGTGCTGCTGCTGGGCCTCTGCGGGATGTTCGTGCACGGGCGCCGGGCGCGTGAGATGATCGCGCCGTTGACGGTGTGGGGCGCGTTTGCGTTCGGCCTGCCACTGCTTTCGGCCTGCACGCGGTTCCGGCTGCCGACCGACGCGATCCTGATCATATTCGCTTCGGCGGCGGCGGTGCGGTTGTGGGACAAGCTTGCCGACTCGCCGTTGCGCAGCCGACAACTCGGCCTGCTCATCGCAGCCGCGGTGGCGCTGCGGCTGGGCTGGTGTTTGTTCACGGCCAATCAATTCTTCTGGCGCGACGAGATGCAATACGACGCCATCGCGCGCAACCTCCTCGAGCGCGGTTTCTACTCGATGGACGGCGTCCAGCCGACCGCGTTTCGCGCCCCGGGCCAGCCGTTGCTGATCGCGGCAGCCTATGCGCTCGACAACAACCTCCTGGCCGCACGCGTATGGCAGGCGCTCCTCTGGGGCGTGGCGGTCTGGCTGGCGTTCCGCGTCGCGCGTGAATTGGGCGCGGGCGAACGCGCCGCGTTGTGGACTGCCGGCGCGGTTGCGGTCTATCCCTATTACGTTTATGCCGCGGGCACCTTGTTCCCGTTGACGCTGTTCACCGTGGCGTTGCTGGCGGGGACGTGGGGATTATTGCGCCTCTACAACCACGGCGGCTGGCGCCCGGCGGTCGGCGCGGGCGTCGGGCTGGGCGTCGGCACGCTGGCGATCCCGTATCTGCTGCCGTCGGCGCTGCTGGCGCCGTTGTGGCTTGGCCGGCGTCGTTGGCGGGAATCGCTGTTGGCCACGGCCGTCGCGTTGGTCATCATCGCCCCGTGGCCCTTGCGCAACTGGGCGGTGTTCGGCGCGCCGGTGATGGGCACGCAGCAGAACCTGAACCTCTGGTATGGCAACAACCCGCAGGCCACCGGCTCCAGCGGCAGCAACGTTCGCATTCTGCCGCGGCCGATCGGGTTGCGCTACCGGGATGTCTTTCGAACCAACGAACTGGCCGGCGACCGCATTCTGGGCGAGAGCGCGCAGCGTTACATCCGGGAACATCCCGGCCACATTGCATGGCTCTGGCCCGCCAAGGCGCTGAACTTCTTCCGGCTGTGGCCCGAGACGCAGACCCACAACCCGCACACGACCTGGGCGACCAAGGCCATCGGCGCGCTGACGTTCGGCCCGGTGCTCGTGCTCGGTCTCATCGGCTGGTTCCGCGGCGTCCTCGACCGCCGCCGCGCGGCGATCATTATCATCTACTTTGCGACCTTTGTCGCCGTCTCCGCCGTGACCATCTCGAAAGACCGGTTCCGCGTGCCGCTCGATGTTTACCTGATGATCTTCGCCGCGATGTGGGTTGACCGATGGCTGGCGTCGCGAAAGGGAGCCGCACCGCCGGTCACAGGGCCGCATCGGGCATAGTCAGGCCAGGAAACGCCTGCTGCCACGCCTGCGCCTTCTCTGTGCGCAACACTTCCGCCAGCACCGGCTCCGCGGCCGGCCCCACGAGGATGGTTTCCGCGCCGTGTGTCCATAGCTGCGGCTGGCGGGCGGCGAATTGATGCAGCAAGGCCGGCCCGGTGCCCACCTCCGCCGTCAGTGCCGGCGATTGGCCGGAGCGTTCGCGCAGCGAGCGGAACATCGCGTCCAACCCCAGCCCGTTCGGCGAGGCGAGCAAGGACAGTTCGTCCAGCTTCGTCTCCAGCAACGGCAACACTGCGTCTGCCTCGGCGGCGAGGTTCGTGTGGAAACCGATCCTCGCGTCGGGGCAGGCGCGCCGGACGCGCTTCAACATTGCGTCGAACAGGTGCGTCTGCCGCAACGCGAGCGCCAGGTCGGCGAGATAACCGTGCAGCAACACTGTGCCGTCGAAGCCGCGCGGGATGTGGACGAGGCCGCCGGCCAGCAGGCCCATCGCCGCGGCCCAGAAGCTGACGCCGCGTGCCTTCAACACCAGCGGCATCGCGGCCAGTCCGGCCTGGGTCACGCCCATCACGCCCATCTGGCGCAACACATCGGCGTATCGGCCGCTCATCAACAACCGCGACTGCGACAGAAAATCCGGCACCGTGACCCGCAAACGCCTCCACAGTGAGCGGGGCCATTTGCCCGCCGCGAGTTGGGTCGAGGTGACCTCAAAACCGTCCCACGACGGATGTGTGGAAGCGCCTGCCAGGAAATCTCCAGCGGCCTTCTGCGAAAGCTCGCGCAAGTCCAGCACGCGCTTCGGGCGCGTCGCGTCGGATGCGGCCGTGGCTGGCGTTGCTGCGAGCGGAACCGGCTCCAGCTTGTCCAGCGCGGCGAGTTCGCCGCGGAACGACGGCGTGTCTTGGGCCGCTGTGTAAGTGCCAAACATCATCTCTTCGATGCGCAACGCCGCGGCCAGGTCCATCGGCGCGGCGCGGCCCGTCCGGATCGAGTCTTGCAGGTCCTGCAACTCGCGGCTGAACCCGGCCCCGGCGTAATCCGGGGCGAGGTTGAAGCCGACGTCGAAGTCCAACTGATGCACCACCTCCGGCGCACCGTCGCGCGGCCAGAACACGCTCGGCCCGGCGGTCAGCACCAGCACGCCGCGGTCGGTCCAGACCACCAGGCGGTTCTCCTGCCGCGTGAAACCGGGGATGGACCAACTGACGCAATGCGTGCCCTCGAACCCGTCGTAGCGGAACCGTGCCACCATCGAGTCCTCGACCTCGGTGGAGTGGAGCTTCAGCGATTGCGCCTCGACGCCGGCGGGCGGGCCGAAGGCGGCGTGGATCATCGAGAGCACGTGGCAGCCGGAGTTGATCAGCGCGCCGCCGCCCGCGAGATTCTTCTTCGACTCCCAGCGTTTCGGGTCGTGCTGGAGAATGTAACCGTGCAGCGTCAGGCCGAGGAACCCGCGCACGCGGCCAAACTCGCCGGCGCGCAGGCGCTTCACTGGCGACTCGACCTGCGGATTGCGCGGCATCAGGTAGCCCACCTGGATCGCCAGTGATGGAAACTCCTTCGCCAGCTTCGCGAACTCCGCGAGTTCGGCGGCGCGGACCGCCAGCGGCTTCTCGATCAGCACGTTCACCGACGCGCCCAGGCACGCGCGCGCCAGCAACAGGTGAGTCCACGGTGGCGTCGCGATCACCGCGGCGTCCGGTCGTGCCTCGCGCAGTGCCGTCTCCAGCGAGCTGTAGGCGGGCGCGGTCACGCCGACGCCCTTGAGCAGCGCGAGCGCTGCCGGCTTGTTGTCGGCAGTTCCGACGTAGTCAATGCCGGGCCGCCGGCCGAGATTCAACGCGTGCACCAACCCGATGCGTCCGCCGCCGACGAGCAACACGCGCACAGCACGCCGGTCGAGCGGCAGGGCAGGGGAAGCGCCCGCCGGCTTCGGCTCCTTGGCCACCATCGCCTCGACGGGGCGAAGCGTCAGCCCCAGCCGCGCGAGGTCGGGCGCGGTGTCCATCCGCGTCGCCATGCGGAGGCCCTTGAGGTTGTTGCTGTTGATGGGCAACGGCAGCCGCAGCGCCTCGGCAGCAGTGACTGCCAACTCGATCGGCCGCAGCGGCACATGAAGCGTTTTGCGCCGTCGGCCCAGCCGGGCTTCGGCCACACGCTGGAGCAGTTCGGCGAGCGTCAACCCCTTCGGGTCGGCGAGGCACAGGATTCTTCCGGCCAGTTCGCGCGACCGTTCAGCACAGGTCAGAATCGCCGCGCACAGATCGTCCACGTGTATCGGCTGGACGAGTGTCTGGCCGCCGCCGAGCAATGGGATGATGGGCAGCTTCTCGACCATGTCGCACATGCGCCGAAACAGGCCGCGGCTGCCGGGACCGCAGACCAGCCCCGGACGGATGACAATCATATCGAGGCCCGCCACCTGTTGCAGCGCCTGCTCCACGGCATACTTGCTGCGGCCATACACCGACACCGCGTCCGGCAGCGCCGACTGCGAGGAGAGCATGATGAAAGCGCGCGCACCGGCCGCCTGGGCCATGCGGGCGAGGTTGACCGAGCCGGTGACGTTGACGGCAAACGCCGCGCGTTCGTCGGCCTCCAGCAGCGCCGCGCAATGCACCACCGCGTCCACGCCACGCAGGGATTCGGCCGGAATCTGGTTGGGGAACGTGCCGAAGAAGCGCGCGTTCACCGGCACCGCCGGCCCTCGCGACCAGTCCGAGCGGGTCAGCGTGCGCACTTGATGGCCGGCCGCCAGCGCCAGCTCGGCAAAGCGGGAGCCGATGAAGCCCGTCGCGCCAGTCACCATGAATGTTGCCATAGCGGAAGCTCCGATGCGGCGTTTAGCGGTCCAGCGTGCCGGGCGGCACGCTGACTTTCTTGAACTTGTAGCCCACGATGACGCAGATGGCAGCGAAGGCATCGGTCCAGTGGATTTTCTTGCCGGCCTTCGCCGTGCGCGGCACGAACCGCACCGGCACCTCGACGATGGTCAGGCCGAGCTTGAGGATCTGGATGGTGATCTCCGGGTCAAGATCGAAGCCGTTGCACTCCAGCGGCAGATGCCGGGCGAGCTTCGTCGGCAGCAGCTTGTGGGCGGTCTCGATGTCGGTCAGCCGGGAGCCGTAGAAAATGTTGATCAGCCCGGTGAGAAACCGGTTCGCGAGGTAGGTGTAGAAGGGCATCTTGTTCTCGCCCGTCATCAGCCGGGAGCCATACACGACCGGCGCGCGACCCCGCACAACCGGCTCCAGCAGGCGTGGGTATTCCGACGGGCTGATCTCAAGATCGGCGTCCTGGATGATGACGAAGTCGCCGCGCGCCTCTTTGAAACCCCGCTTGACCGCCGCGCCCTTGCCGCGCCGTGTCTCCTCGAAGATCACGCGGATGGTGGGGTCCTGCAGCTCCTTGAGAATCTCCCGCGTGCCGTCGGTCGAACATCCGTCCAGCACGAGAATCTCCTTGTCCACCGGCACCTCCTTGATCTGCTGGAGAATGGCAAGGATGGTGTTCTTCTCGTTGTAGCAGGGGACGATGACGGTGAGTTGCATCGGGTCGGCTCAGATCCAGCGGTTCATGTTTTGCGCCACTTCGTTCAAATGGTCGAGGTGCTCGACGGCGAACCAAAACTGCCGGACCGGATAGCACGCCACCTTCTGGCCGTCGCGGTTGAGCGCATTGGCCAGGTCGGGCATCGTGAAAGGGCCTTTACGGGGAATCAACCGCAGCGCTCGCGGGTCGAGCACATAGATGCCCGCCGACACGTCATACACGAACTCCGGCTTCTCCTGGATCCCGACGACGCGCGAGCCGGCCAGTTGCAGCGTGCCGTAGGCCAGCTTGTGCGTGTGACGGACCGCGCCGATGGTCATCGCCGCGCCTTGCCGGACGTTGAAGTCCCGCATCGCGTTGAAATTCTGCCGCGTCAGGATATCGCCGTTCATCACCAGGAACGGCCCGTGCCCGCGCAACTTGCCGCGCAACCGCGCCAGCGCCCCCGCCGTGCCCAGCGGCCGGTCCTCGTTCAGATACGAGATGCGGACGCCAAACTTCTTGCCGTCGCCAAAATACGTCTTGATCAACTCCGCCCGGTAACCGGTCGTCACGTGGATTTCCCGGATGCCCTGCGCGCGCAGCTTGCCGATGATGATCTCCAGGATGGGTTTCTCGCCCACCGGCAGCAGCGGCTTTGGGATGGCATAGGTGAGCGGCCGCAACCGCGTCCCCAACCCGCCTGCCATGATGACAGCGATCATTGTCGTGGCGCCTCCGTATCAGACGTGATACTCGCCCGGCCGGTAAACGCCGAGGTTCTTCCGAATCCAGCCGATCGTCGCCTGCAGGCCCTCCTCCAGCGAATACTGCGGCTTCCAGCCCAGCAACGCCTCCGCCTTCGCCGTGCTCGCCAACAACCGCTGCACCTCGCTCTTCTTCGGCCGCAAGCGCTTCGGGTCCTGCTTCAACTTCACCCCGCGCCCCGTCAGCTTCACGATCAACTTCACCAGATCGCCCACGCTGATCTCACGGCCCGTGCCGAGATTGATCACCTCGCCGACCGCGGCGTGTTCCTCCGCGATCCGCACAAACCCGCGCGCCGTGTCCTTCACAAACGTGAAATCCCGCGTCGGCGTCGTGTCGCCCAGCTTGATCACCTTCTTTGTCAGCGCCTGCGTGATGATCGTCGGGATCACCGCCCGCGTGGACTGCCGCGGGCCGAACGCATTGAACGGCCGCGCGATGCAGATTGGCATCCCGAACGACTTCTGGAAACTCTCCGCGATCTTGTCCGAGGCGATCTTCGAGGCCGCGTAGGGCGACTGCGCCTGCAACGGGTGCTTCTCGTCAATCGGCACATAGAGCGCCGTCCCGTAAACCTCGCTTGTCGAAGTCACCACGATCTTCTCGATCGTCCGCGACTGGCGCAGCGCGCAGAGCACGTTCAGCGTGGCAACCGTGTTGGCCTGCACCACCTCATAGGGATGCGCATACGAATACGGGATGCCCGGCAGCGCCGCCAGATGGAACACCACCTCCTGGCCCTTCACCGCGTCCTCCGCCGTCTCCAGTTCCACCAGGTCCCCGTTGCGCGCCGTCAGCCGCTCCTTCAGACGTGGAGAGAAATCCTTGATGAACCCGGTGTCCGACCGCGAGTTGTAGCGGACGAATGCCGTCACCGACGCGCCCATCTCCAGCAGCAACTCCGTCAGATGGCTGCCGATAAACCCGCCGGCGCCCGTCACCAACACCTTCTTGTTTTTCCAGTTCATGCGGCTCATTTCCTGTCACACAGGCCGATTCAAGGCCGCGCATCCTACAGGAACCGCTCCGCGAAGGGAAGAGCCGAGCGCGCCGCCCGCCGCTTGCCCCTCAAAATCTCCGTGACGCGTTCGTCTCGCGGCGATATTCTCGCCACATGGCGGATGTATTCAGCGAGAAAAAGCGGTCGCAGGTGATGGCGGCGATTCGCTCGCACGGCAAC
>DYDC01000100.1 GCA_020718125.1 Methylacidiphilum sp.
ATCGCCGGACCAGGCGCAGGAGCGCCGCCCGCGGGTGCAGGCGCGGCACCTGGCATCTCAGCCCCGGGAACCGCCCCAGGCGCGGCACCGGCGCCACCACCAGCCAAGCCACCACCAAGAACAATGTTGATTCCCCGCCCACCTGACGCGGCTTTGTCAATCTCACGGCTCTGGTCGGAGAGAAAATTAACCACGTCAACGATGTTAGCTTCCCTGAATTCAATCGTGGGGATAACGATGGTGTCGAGCTTCCGTTCGATCTCTCGTTTCTTGACGGAGACGGGGGGGGCAGACTTGGCTTCTTCGACCGGGGCAGTGAGCGCGCCGCGCAAAGGGGGCGCCCACGCTTCAGACACATCGGCCGCAAACTGCGCACGAACCCGCTCCCGGTCTGTCTCGCCGGCGTGATATCGCTGTTCGTTCACCAAACGCAGAAGAACGCGCGCCTGCTCGTTGTATCGGTCAATGGACATGACCTCGTTGAGCTTTTCAGCCGCAAGATCAAGCTGGTTGCTCTGGAAGGCCAGGTGCGCGTCGCGCATGAGTTGCGTGACGCGGGACATGGTTTTCTTGAACTCCGGCGTCTCGTTCACTGGCACAGGCTTCGCCGCCACGCCAGCCTTGGGCACAGCTCCCGCCTTCTCTGCCGCCGGCGCCCTGGCCTGCTGTGCCTCGGCGCGAGAAATGATGTTCCTGGCGTCGGCGTTCTTGGGGTCGAGCTTCAGGGCTTCGTCACTGAATTTTTTGGCGTCGGTGTAGTTCTTCGACTTGTAGGCCGCGCGGGCGGCACCGAGGTTGGCCTGGATGAGGCCGCCGGCGGCCGCGTTGACGTCTTTGACGGTGGCGGCCGACTTGGGCAGGGTGGTGATGGCGTTTTGATAGAGGCCGACCGCCTCCTCGAACTTGCCCGCCTTCAGTGCCGCGTCCGCATTGCGCAGGAGGGTCTGGCCGCGGATGAGTTGTTCCTTGCGCCGGACGATTTCTTGTTCGGTGAGTTGCTCGGGGGTGAGCAGGTCCGCGGCATTGATGCTGGCGAGTTGTGTGGCGGCTCCAGCCGCGCGGACTTCAGCGGCCAGCGGCAGCCATGCCACGGCGGCGCCCAGCAACGCGGGCATAATCCTGTCGGCTTGTTTCATCAATGTCCTTTCAAGGATTGGCTAGCGCCGGAGCCGCCGGCCCCGGCGCGACTGGGGTGGCAGCAGTGGTCTTGTGAATCAGTTCGCCTGCCGGATTGATCAGTTTGGCAGTGACGAAGACCAGCAGGGTGCGCTTGACATTGTTCTCCAATTCACTGCGGAAGAGTTTGCCGACCATCGGAATGTCGCCAAGGAAGGGGATCTTGTCCTTGATCTTCATGGCATCCTCGCGCATGAGGCCGCCGAGGACGACGGTCTGGCCGTCCCAGATAATGACGCTGGTGGTGACACGGCGAGTGGAGAACACCGGCTGCGGATACGGGAAAGCGACGGCCACTTGACCCATTGCAATGGCGGCCGGGGTATTCAGATCGCCGCGGTTGCCGTAATCAACGAAACCGTCGAACTCGGTGACTTCGGGAACCAGAGTGAGGTTGATGGTGTAGCCATCCGGGCCAACCTGGGGAGTGACGGTGAGCGAGACCCCAAGAGAACGCATTTGGAAACCACCGGGCGTGGGCGGTGTGATGGTCGCAATGGTCACGCCGCCTGCAGTCGCGCTGCCTGTGGATATGCGCGGGGCCTCGAACTCAGTCGGGTATAGGAATTCGCGCATGACTTCCATCTTGGCCTGCTGGCCGCTGATGGTGGTCAACTTCGGCGCGCTGAGCAAATCCACGTTTTGCCGCTGGGACAGGGCATGCATGATGACCTGGAACTGTGGATTGGTGAGCAGGCCGCTGAGCGTTACTACCGAATCCGGCACGAAATTTTGCATTACGGTCCGGCCGCTGAGGAGATTGTCGAGAGCGTTTCCAGTCAACACGCCCCCGACGCTGGCATAACGCATGCCTTGCAACCGATCCGTGGTATTCCCAGTGTCACCCGGCACAAAGGCCGGCGGCTGATAATGCGGCACATTGCCGCCGGGGTTGGAGGAGTTCACATAGCCGGCGAACGACCGGTTGTCACCCCCTTCGATGTTGAAGTTCTTCCCAGCGCTGCTTCCTTTGCCAAAGCTCCAGTCACCCAGGATCCATTCGAAGCCCAACTCGCGCAGGTCGGTCTGTCTGATCTCGACAAACTTGGCCTCGATGGTGACCTGGCTCGGCACGATGTTCAAGCTGGCCAGCACCCGCTCGAAGATTTCAAGGTTCTCGGGAGTGTTCGTGACAAACAGTGTGCTGATGCGCTCCTGATAGGTCGCACCGGCACCCGTGGGGAACGGCACGCCCGCATCCGTGAAGAACTTTTTCACTTCCTCGCCGGAAGGACCGCCGCCGCCACCCCCCATCGGGGCAGCAGCGGGAGCGGGAGCTGGCGCAGGCCCAGCCGCACCTGGCGGCTGCGCCGCTCCGCCGCCAGCGCCGGGCAGGATGGTCGCGAAAACACCGGCTTGAATCTTGTAGTTGCGCGTCTGCATCGCGCCCGGCGGAACATAGTTGGAAGGCACGATGAACACGGCGCGATCTTCCACGCGGAACTTCAACCCCGCGATATCGGTCACGTAGCGCAACGCGTCACGAAGCGGAATGTCTTGCAGATTGAGCGTGACGGTGGGGGTGCCGACCCCTCCGGCAGGCGCGACGCCGGGAAGAGGGGCTGGCTCTGCCGCACCGGGGGCAGGGCCAGGAGCGCCGGGCATACCAGGAGCGCCAGGAATGGCCCCTGGAGCCACGCCGGGAATCGCCGCGCCACCAGGAGCGGGCGCGGGAGCAGCTCCCGGCATTTCAGCGCCGGGCGCGGCCATCGGAACCCCGCCGCCACCAGCAACTCCGCCAAGACTGCCACCGAGAACGATGTTGACACCTTCGCCGCCGCCTTTTTCCTTGTCAATGCGGCGGCTCTCGTCAGAGAGGAACTTGACCACGTCAATGATGTTGGCCTCCTTGAACTCAATCTTCGGCATGACGATCGTGTCCAGCTTGCGCTCGATCTCCTCCCTGTGGGTCGTGATGACCGTGGTGGGTTTGGCTGTTTCGAGCGGGGCGGCAAGCGCGCCGCGAATCGGGGGCGCCCACGCCTCAACAGTATCAGCCGCAAACTGCGCACGAACCCGCTCCCGGTCTGTCTCGCCGGCGTGATATCGCTGTTCGTTCACCAAACGCAGAAGAACGCGCGCCTGCTCGTTGTATCGGTCAATGGACATGACCTCGTTGAGCTTTTCAGCCGCAAGATCAAGCTGGTTGCTCTGGAAGGCCAGGTGCGCGTCGCGCATGAGTTGCGTGACGCGGGACATGGTTTTCTTGAACTCCGGCGTCTCGTTCACTGGCACAGGCTTCGCCGCCACGCCAGCCTTGGGCACAGCTCCCGCCTTCTCTGCCGCCGGCGCCCTGGCCTGCTGTGCCTCGGCGCGAGAAATGATGTTCCTGGCGTCGGCGTTCTTGGGGTCGAGCTTCAGGGCTTCGTCACTGAATTTTTTGGCGTCGGTGTAGTTCTTCGACTTGTAGGCCGCGCGGGCGGCACCGAGGTTGGCCTGGATGAGGCCGCCGGCGGCCGCGTTGACGTCTTTGACGGTGGCGGCCGACTTGGGCAGGGTGGTGATGGCGTTTTGATAGAGGCCGACCGCCTCCTCGAACTTGCCCGCCTTCAGTGCCGCGTCCGCATTGCGCAGGAGGGTCTGGCCGCGGATGAGTTGTTCCTTGCGCCGGACGATTTCTTGTTCGGTGAGTTGCTCGGGGGTGAGCAGGTCCGCGGCATTGATGCTGGCGAGTTGTGTGGCGGCTCCAGCCGCGCGGACTTCAGCGGCCAGCGGCAGCCATGCCACGGCGGCGCCCAGCAACGCGGGCATAATCCTGTCGGCTTGTTTCATCAATGTCCTTTCCGGTCGCCAAGCCGCGAATGCCCGTTATGGACGGGTTTCCACCGCTTATCAGACCGGCATACGATCCCGACGATCAGGACCTGTTCACTGCCCGGACACTCCTCGCGGGCTTATCTCGTGAACAGCCCCTGATTCAGACTCTTCAACTAGCAAGAGGCGGATGGTGATGTCAAGGAGTTTGAACTTCTTGCCTTTGTATCGGAAGACGCTGCCCTTGACCATTTCACCGCTGCGTTCGCCGGTTCCCCGCGTGGCGACATAGGAGGCCACCGGATCGCTTTCCAAGCGGCGCTTTCCCATCTCCAGCGGGATTTCGACACCACCGCGACGCCGCAGAGTCAGGATGGAAAGGTCCACGGTTTCTCTGTGCCGGGTGCTGGGATTGAGCCGCTCGACCTTTTTCTGCTCGAACTTGATGGCCCCGAAGGTTTCCCAATAACCGCTGATGACCTGCCGCCACGCCATGCCGACCTTCACAAAGCGCGAGGACCGATCGTCGGCGATGTTGATCTGGAAGGTGGCGTTGGTGCCTTCCCCCGTGACGATGCCCTTGAACTCCATCGGGAAGGTCTTGAATCGGACATGGAAGTCGAGTTCGAAAAGGACGTTGGTCTTTGTCACGACCACCACATCCTTGCCCACCTCGGTCATCCCTCCCGTGCATGGGTCAAATTTCCACCGCCCGGGAATGAACGGCACGGGGCCTTTGCCGTCCCACCGCTGCGGCTGCTGCAACAGGCTGGCAACCCGGGCCAGTTCGTTGGTGTCCACCGGCTTGGCGGGTGAATAATTCTCCTTGTCGTCCCCCGGGGCTTCAACGCCGCTCAGGACCAGTTTGCCCATCAGGATGACCGCTGTGCCGATGAGCAACAGCGACACGAGGGCCAATGTCACCTTCTCGTAGTGCTTCTTGAGGAAATCCATGACAATTCGATTCCGAAAGGCAGCATCACTTTGGCTGGGGCGCGGCCGGTTTCCTGAACTCAACCATGTCCACCCGCATCTTGACGTTCAATTTCTCCAACCCGAAAACCATGACCGGCCCCATCTGCCTCGACGGCTCGGTGGTCGGCGCGTCGCCCGGGGCGCCCAGTGCCGCCTCGGCGATGTCAGCGGACGGGGCGCCGGCGCCACTCGCGCCCGCCCGCCCCAGTTCCTCCGGCCGTCCGCCCTGCAGCATCCGGGCGGACTGGCCGTTGTTGACCTCGATGGAGCGCACGACAAAGAACGGCCGCGCGGCCGTCAGGCCGGCCAGCACGCCGCGCAGGCTGTCGGTGTCGCAGGTGAAATTGAACTCGAACGGCAACACGCGGGCGACTTCGCCCTGCACGTCGCGGATGGGGGTGGCGACGGATTCCTCGGTGGATCCGCCGGCACCGGGCGGCGCGTTTGGATCGCGCGCGATCTCAAACGCGGCGCGACGGATGGCCTCGATGCGCTCGACCCGGTTGCTGAAGAGGACCTGGTTGAGGGTCTCGACCGCGCTCCACTGGGCGAGCAGCAGCCGGATGCCATCGGCGTTGTTGGTCGGGGCGATGCCATGGTTGATGTATCGGCCAAAACCGAAGCCGAAGTTCTCCGGCAGGGCGACGCCGTTGTCGCGGGCCTTGGCCAGGAGGGTCTTCTGGCGCTGCACCAGCACGGCGTTAAAGCCGGACTTGTTCACCGCTTCCGTCAATTCGCCCAAGGCCGGGTTGCGGGCCGCCAGTTCATCGAGCCAGTCGTCGGCGCCCCGCATCTCGCCTTCGCCCGTGAGCCGGACAAGGTTGTTGGAGAGGACCAGTTCGTTCTCCGGATGCGGATAGGGCTTGCTCTCGTGCAACCGGTCGAGTTTGGAGATGGCCTGCTCCAGGTCTTCATGGGCTGTCTGTTGCCGTGTGTAGGTGTCCCAAACGCGCCAGCCGATCCAGCCAATGACACCGAGGCTGATCAGGCCGCCGATGACAAGTCCGATGTTGTTCCTGACCCAGTCGAGGAGCGGTTTCATTGCGCGATAGGCTCCTTGAGCTTGGCGGTGATGGTGAACGTGAAGTTGAAGTCGCCCTCCTTGGGCGTCGGCCCTTTGGTGATCTTGGTGCCCGCCTTGTCAAAGAACGGGCTGGCGCACAGCTTGTCGAGGAACTCGGACGGCTTCTGCAGCCGCTGCGGCTCCGCCGGCTTGTAGATGCTGCCGGCCACAATGACCAGTTCGGTGATCTTGAACTCGCGCGGCTTGGCGCTCTGGGGCTGGTCGCCGGGAGGCTCGCCCGGTCCCGGCTGTGGTGGCGGCTCACCCGGCCCGCCCTGCGCGGCCTCGGCGGGGTTGACGGGCTTCAGTTCAATCATCCACGTGTCCAACGGCACACGCTGGCTGATGTCGTCCAGAATCCGCGACCACGTGTCGCGCGCAAGAAGCTGGCTTTCGATCTGGCTCTTGATCTTCTCGTAGGCGGCAATGTCCGCCTTCAGCCTGCCCATGCGCGATTCGAGGCGGCCCAGCGCCCGGATGCGCTGGTTGTATTCCTCGGCTTGCCTGGCCGCGTCCACGCCGGTGCGGTCGAGGTAATAGTTCCAACTCAACCCCACCAACGCCAGCCCGACCGCCGAGCCGGCCAGGTAAATCTTCTTCTTGTTGAACTCACGCTCGGCGATGAGCGACTTCGGCAGGAGGTTGACCTCGATCGGGCACTCGCCGGCCGCCGCGCGCAACCCCAGGCCGACCGCGCCGCCGTAGAAGAACGCGTGCTTGGCCAGGTCGTAACGGTTGACCGCAGGGTCAATGTCCACGTGCTGGAACGGGTTGAAGAACTCCACCGGCACCTGCAGTTTCTCGTTGAAGAAATGGTCCGCGTAGGGCAGCGCCGCGCAACCGCCCGCCAGCAACAGCCGCGTCGGCGGGTTGCCCCCCTGTTGGGTGCGGTAGAAGATGATGGACCGCGCGATCTCCGCGTGCAGGCGGGTCATGACGTTGCGCATGGTCTTCGAGAGCCGCGCCACCATCGGGTCCTCCGGCTCCTCGTAGGTGCCGCCCAGGCCCACGAAGCCCTTCGTGCGCTTGAGCTCCTCGGCCTGCGCGAAACTCAGTTTGTTCTCCTCGAACTCCGCCATCACCTGCTGCGTGACGGTGTTGCCGCCGATCGGGATCGAGCGGGTGAACAGCTTGTCCCTCTCGATGAACAGCACGTTGGTCGTGCGCGCCCCGACGTCCACCAGCAGCGTGCAGCCCTCCGCGAAATCGTAGTTGTAGCGCGCGGCGTTGTAGAAGGCCAGAGGCGAGACATCCACCAACGTCACCCGCAGCCCGGCCGCCTCCACCGCGCGGGCCAGCGCCTCGATGATGTCGCTCTTGATCGCCACCAGCACCACCTCGAACTCGCCTTTCTCGGCCCCGCCGCCGATGAGCTGGTAATCCCACACCACTTCCTCCATCGGGAACGGCACGTTCTGCTGCGCCTCGAACCCCACCATCCGTCCGACGTTCTCCGGCGTCGCCGGCGGCAGCTTCACGAACCGCGTGAACACCGACTGGCCCGACACCGAGATCACCGCCGGGCCGCCGCGGATGCCTTGCTGGCGCATCAGGTCCCTGATCGTCGCGGTGATCAGCGGATTGCGGTCCACCTCCCGCGTCGGATCCACCGGCAGGTCCGCCACCGCGAACGACCGCAGCCGCAGCCCCTCCGGCTTCAGCGGCGCGAACGCCGCCAGCTTGATCGAGGACGCTCCGATGTCCAACCCCAATATCCGATCCGATTTGAACATGATCGAAAAACTTGTCCGCCTGTTGCCCGTCTTTGGAAATCAACTCGCGCCGCACGCCCGCCGTTACGGCTCTTTATTGCGACGGCCGGCTCGATGCCGTTGAGAACTTGGACCATTCATATTCCGCGTAAGAACCCGGCCCCCACGGTGACTCCGACACGCGCATCATCAGGTTGGGCGTCGGCTGGAACTGCTGCCACCATTGGGTGCGCGCCTGGCTGCGCCAACTGCTGAACGAAACCAGCCGTCCCTGCCACCAAATCTCCACGCCCACGTCCTCAATCGCATTTTGCCCGGTGGTGCTGCACCAGCGTTCGAAGACAAACGGGTGCATATACATCGCCACCACCCGCCGTTTGCCTTTCTTCACGTAGATATAGGTGTCGCTGCCCGTGGCCATCACCTTCGTCTGCCGGCCCATCAACACCACATACCACCGCACCTCCACGTCGTCGGCCCACTCCGGCACGGCGTCAAACTCACACTCAAACCGCGCCCACGGAATCTGTCCCGCCTCGCGTGAGCCGCGGCCAGAGTCCGACCCCCCTTGCGCCGGCGGATTCACGAACTTCACATTGATGCCGTTGCCCTTGATGCTAAACTCCGCTTTGCGGGTCGTTTGAGCCGGCGCGTCCGGCGGAACCGCGGCCAACACGCCCGCCGCAGCCAACGCCGCCCACCACAACACACAAGAACGATTCTTCATGGCAGTTCTCCGAAAACTTGTTTTCTCTAATGCAACTCAAACTCTGCGCAAGACAGGCCGATTGAATCCGCGGCGAAGCTACAAAATCGCCAACCAGCGGTCAACTACCAAGATGGCCCACTTGCCTGCTCCAACACGCCCCGCTATTTCACCATTACGCGCGGCTTGTCGCCGTCCCAGGCGATCTTCACACGCGACAGGAACCACGTCCGGCCCTCGTCGTTGTTGCCTTGGAAGAACAGGTGGGGCCGGCCGTCGGCGTCCACAAACACGCCGGGATGGTCC
>DYDC01000101.1 GCA_020718125.1 Methylacidiphilum sp.
GTGTGTCAAGTTGCGCCCCACGCACAGGTTGGTTGGAGATAAGGCTGGTAGTGGTCCGGCCACGGCGCCGCAAAGGCCACCGTCTCGTAAACGCCGACCATCTGCCGGGCCGCGAAGTTGCCCAAGCCGCTGAAAAAGCCAAGTGTCAAGCCCTCCGCCGGGCCTTCGTGGCGGGTCATCTCGCACATCGTGGCGGGCAGTTCGACGACGGCGGTGAAGAGGTTGATGACGCCGCGCTGGAGTTTCTGCCACGGGCCATCGGCGCGAGCGTCGGTGGTGGCTGAGAGTGTCGCGGCGGCGACGAGTCCCGCGAGGATGAGTCGGTGGTTGTGTTTCATGTTCGTTCCTCCGAACGCGGCACAGGCTGGCGTTTCGCGCAGCATGGTCAAGTCCGAACGTCCTGTTGCCATCGCTATTCCCCTTCGACAATCACCGGCGTGCCGACGGTCACCATCTTCAGCAGCCGGTTTGCGTTCCAGTTGGCGAGGCGGAAACAACCGTGACTTTCGGTCCGTCCGATGTCCTCCGGCTTCGGCGTGCCGTGGATGCCGTAGCCCGACAGCGGGGGTCCGCCGCTGCCCGGCGCGCGGCCGATGGAGAGCCAAAGCGTGCCGACGGGGTTGTTGGGGCCGGGCGGGATGATGAGTTTCGATTCGATTGTCTGCGCCTCCGGCGACTCGGGGAACACCTTCGGGTCGAAGGTGTAATTTGGGTTTGGCGCCAGCGCGACGACCTGCAGGTCGCCCACGGGACGCTTTAGCTTGTCCCGGCCGATGGAGCAGGGGAAGAACGCGCAGAGCCTGCCCTCCTGGTCATAGACCGTCAGCCAGTTCTGCGCGAGGTTGATGCGGATTTCCTGTGCCTTGGGTGGTTTCGCGTCGGTTTCGATGTTTGGCACGACGACATTGGTTGGGGTGTTCAGCGTCTCCCACGGAATCGCAGGGTTCAGCGCGCGGATGAAACGCTGCGATGCATGAAACCTCTCCGCCACCAGCTCCAAGATCGTCTCGTGGGGCATCGCGTCTTGCGCGGCGCGCTCCCGCCAGCTTTCGGGCGCGCGGCCGAGGCGGGCGAAGTCGTTGGTCGTGACATGGTATTCGATGAACGCGGGCACGTCGAGCTTGAGCATCTCCGCCGTCGCGTCGTCGAACGTGCCAGTCACCGTCAGGCCGTTCGCAACCTGCCACGAGCGCAACGCCGCCCGCGTTTGTGCGCCGATGTGGTCGTCAACGCAGCCCGGCGAAAACAACTGGCGGTCGAGCGCCACTTGGAACGCCGCGATGCGATGGACCGCGCCCGTGGACTGGCCCCACGCCACCACCGGGCCGCACAGCAAGAGAAAGAGAAGGCGCTTCACCATGGTTCGATTCCAAACGCAGCCAGCTTCGCTTCATCGAAGGCGGCCTGTGCCCGTGCATATTGTTCCAGATTGCCGATGTCGAAAAGCTCCGTATCGCACCGCCACGCATAGACCGGCCGGCGCTGGCACAGCCACGCAGTGCTGCTTCGCCCGGCGTCGGCGGAAAAATGGCGGAGAGGGTGAGATTTGAACTCACGTTGACCTTTCGGCCAAACCGGTTTTCGAGACCGGCGCTTTCAACCGCTCAGCCACCTCTCCGTCCGGGAAAACGGCGCGGCTACCGTAGGCAGCGCCCCACAGTGGCGCAAGGAAATTTTGGCCGCAACGATTTTGAAATTCGACTCTGCCGGATCACACGCGGTGATCTTCGCGGATGATGGTGCGGCAGCCGCTTCCATGGCTCAGACTGTCTCCGCCAACTCTTTTTCCACGCGCTCGCCGGTCGCTGGTGTTCCGTTCCCGTTTCCGCCGGCGAACAACTGCCGGATCATGACGAGGAACTGGCCGGTCTCGAAGTGATGCAACTGGATGGCGCGGGCCGGACACTCCGAGGCGCAGATGCCGAAGCCCATGCATTTTGCGGCTTCGATCTGGCCCTTGCCGTCCTTGTTGCAGAACGGCGCGGAATACGGGCAGACCGTCACGCAGGTCATGCGGGAAATGCACTTTTGCCGGGCGACATACGAGACTTGCGCGCTGACGTCGAGTTGCGTCTTGGAAAGCACCGTCGCGGCGCGCCCGGACGTCAGGATTTCGTTCCAAGCCGCTTCCGGGCTTTGCTGCAAGGCGAAGAGCAAACGCTGGCAATCCGTTCCGATTGTCATCAAGCACTCATCGAGAGTTTGCTCGATCGTCTTCGATAACCCGCCATGCACTTTTCAACAACGGCTTCCATACGACATGCGGCCCGCGAACATCGCGGGCCGTCCAGTCGCAGTGGGCGGATGTTGTGGCATCTCTGAATGCCATCAAGCCTTTTTGTCGCTCCCGAACCTGACTGGTCACGACCACTTACCATGTTGCGAGAGCCGACGAATTCCCCCTCGGCTCAAGCAAGTCAACCTCTAAGCCCATCCCGCAAAACGTGGAAGTCCGAGAACCGCGCCACGTCCTCGACTTCATGCAGCGAATGGAACCGCACCCCGGCGTGCGCTTCGCACAACGCCGCCACAGGGTTCAATCCGCCGCTCACGATAAGCCCCGCCCTTCCTTCCTCGACGGGAATGTCGAACAGTGGCTGATTCGGATGTCCGATAGCCAGAATGCCATCCAGCCCCTGGCGTTCCATCTCCTTCTTGATCCGACGCACCTCCGGCGCCGCCGCCGCCGGGACTTCGCGGAAGCTGACGCCGATAACGCCGTTACCGGTGCGGGCGCAGTCGCGCACCCGCGTCATCCGCGCGCGGATGAATACCTCCAGCGGATCCAATGTCGTGCCGCTGTATTCGATCAGCGCCGTGAGGCGCACCGGCTTCCCCTCCTCTATCTCCATCAACCCGCCAAACCGTGATGTCACCGGAATCCCGTGCTTCAGCAGAATCCCGCTCGCCGTGACGTTGCATACAGTCCCCAGCGCCACCATTTCCGCCGGCACGGTTGTGGCGCCGAACGTCTCGCCTTCGCGCGCGATGGCCAGCCGCGTCCCCATGCCCAGCCGGCGCGCGAACACGGGGTTCATGTCCTCCACCGCGCGCATGAGGAAGCTCTTCGGAATCAATGCCAGATTGGTGACAATCGTGCCCGTCGTCGTGCGCAGGTCGTAGCTCATGCGGTAGAGCAGTGAGTCAATCCGCGACGCGACGAATCCGACCTTCTCGATGATGTTGGTGTGCTGTAGCTCGCCATCTCCCTGCTCCGTCACTTGCCGGCCGGCCCGGCGGCTGACCGGTTGCGTCAGTCCCTCGCGGTCCATCTGCAGCAGATAGAACCGAACCGTCCGTGGTTGCAGTTTCAGCCCGGAGGCTAGAAGGCGTTCCCGTATGCGGGCGGCTCCGGCCGGGCCGCGGATTTCCTTCAGCGCCTTGAGGATGGCGATCTTGTAGGCGGTGTTTTTGTCCTTCATGCGATACGGCAATCATGCCGTAATGGTTTTCACATGCAAGGCATGTTTCTTGTTGCTGGCGCCATAACTCATCTCTATCATGCGGCCAGTCATTGCCTTTACGTGATAGTCAACACAACATCTAACGGAGCGAGCGAAATCATGAGCGACATCGCAGAAGTCTTACAGACAGTCGAGAAACGCAATCCCGGCGAGCAGGAATTCCTCCAAGCCGTCCGCGAAGTTATCGAGTCCCTTGAACCCGTCGTCAAACGCCATAAGAAGTATCAGGAAGCCCGTATCTTGGAGCGTGTCGTCGAGCCGGAGCGGCAGCTCATGTTCCGCGTGCCGTGGCAGGACGACAAAGGCCACGTCCAGATCAACCGTGGTTTCCGCATCGAGTTCAACAGCGCAATCGGGCCTTACAAGGGCGGTCTGCGCTTCCACCCCAGCGTGAACATCAGCGTCCTGAAGTTCCTGGGTTTCGAGCAGATCTTCAAGAACTCGCTGACCACGCTGCCGATGGGCGGCGGCAAGGGCGGCTCCGACTTCGATCCCAAGGGCAAGTCGGACAACGAGGTGATGCGTTTCTGCCAGAGCTTCATGACCGAACTGGCCCGCCACATCGGCCCCGACACCGACGTGCCCGCCGGCGACATCGGCGTGGGCGGTCGCGAGATTGGTTTCATGTTCGGCCAATACAAGCGGCTCCGCAATGAGTTCACCGGCGTGCTGACCGGCAAGGGCCTCAAGTGGGGCGGCTCGCTGATCCGGCCCGAGGCGACCGGCTACGGCGCGGTCTATTTTGCCGAGGAGATGCTCAAGACGCGCAACGAGTCGTTCGTGGGCAAGGCCTGCACGGTCTCCGGTTCGGGCAACGTCGCCCAATACACGGTGGAGAAGTTGCTGCAACTCGGCGCCAAGCCCGTGACGCTCTCGGACTCGAACGGCACGATCTACGACAAGGACGGCATCAACGAGGAGAAGCTCGCCTGGATCATGGACCTCAAGAACGTGAAACGGGGCCGCATCAAGGACTATGTCGCCAAGTTCGGCGGCAAGTATCTGGAGGGCGAGCGTCCGTGGGGCATTCCCTGCCAGTGCGCGTTTCCCAGCGCCACGCAGAACGAAGTCACCAGCGACGATGCGAAGACGTTGCTCGCCAACGGATGCACGGTCGTCAGCGAGGGCGCCAACATGCCCAGCACGCCGGCCGCCGTGGAGTTGTTCGTCAAGAACAAGATCCTCTACGGGCCGGGCAAGGCCGCCAACGCTGGCGGCGTGGCGACTTCGGGCCTGGAGATGAGCCAGAACTCCATGCGGCTATCCTGGACGCGCGAGGAAGTGGACCAGCGTCTCAACGGCATCATGAAGGCGATCCACAAGGCCTGCAGCGAGACCGCGCAGGAATACGGCCAGCCGGGCAACTACGTCATGGGCGCCAACATCGCCGGCTTCGTCAAAGTCGCCGACGCGATGCTGGATCACGGCTTGGTATGACCGTTTGACCACAACGCCTTGAGAGCAACGAGGAGGCCCTGGTTCGCCAGGGCCTCTTTCGTTTGCGGTTGGGGCGATGCTCCCAAACGCGCTTCGTTCGCCATTGCTGCCGTCCATCGCGTTTGGTAGCCTGCGCCCGGCTTTCCTGATGCCCATGAACGATCTGGACGCACTGTTTCAAAAAGGACTCGCCTGCTACGAAGGCAAGAGCGTGCCGCAAGACTATGGCGAAGCAGTGAAGCTGTTTCATGAGGCGGCGGAGCAGGGGCACGATGAGGCGCAGTATTACCTTGGGCAATGTGCCGCCTATGGGCATGGGTTGACGCGGGATTTTGCGGAAGCCCTGCGGTGGTATCGGCTGGCGGCGGAACACGGAAACGTCGCGGTGCAATATGAACTTGGACAGTGCTACGAGTCCGGCAGCGGTGTGCCGCAAGATTACGCGGAGGCGGCGAAGTGGTATCGGATGGCTGCCGAACAGGGCGACGCGCACGCGCAGAACAAACTCGGCATGATCTTGTGTGAGGGGTTGACCGGTCCAGCGGGCTATGCCGAGGCGATCAACTGGTTTCAAAGAGCAGCGGCGCAGGGCGACGCGGATGCGATGTGCAACCTCGGCGTGTGCTATCAGGAGGGGAAAGGCGTCTCGCGGAACGACGCGGAGGCCGCGAACTGGTTTCAGAAGGCGGCTGAACACGGAAGCGCGCGAGGGCAATACCTTCTGGGATGGTGCTTCTACTTGGGCGAAGGCGTTCTGGAGAACTACGACGAAGCCTACGCGCGGTTCCAACGGGCCGCAGACGGAGGTTACGCCGAAGCCAGGAAGCTGCTGACGCGGTTGATTCCTCCGGCGCCGTCCAGGTGACGCGCTGCAACCGTGGCCGCATCCACGTGAAATCAGGAGCCGGATTCGCCGGAGGCGCGCAGTTTCTCGATGTCCTCGGAGAGGAACCGGACGACATCCTTGAACTTGGGGATGTTCTGAGGCTCGATGTCCATCAGCGTGCGGTGCGCTTCCAGCATGACCTCGGCATGGCGTTCCTTGGATGCGGTGGCAGCCTGTTTTTGCAGCGGCTGCAGGCTGGCTTGTGACGGAAGGGCTGCGGTCTGGCCGCCAATGCGAAGCTCGCAGACATCAAGGCAGAACAGACGGTCAATGCCCAGCGCGCGGAGCACTTCCATGCAGCGGGCATTCAGGTTGGCAAGGTGAATCTTGCTGGCGCCGGTGCCGGGGCTGGCTGAGCCGGCCTTGGAGTCGGTGACGGTGAGGTTCTGCAGGCGCAGACACATGCCAGCCAGCACGCCGAGGAACGTGCTGTCCATCGAAGGGCAATCGGCCAGATCCACGACAAATTCCCGGTAGCCGCGTCCAATCATCTCCAGACTGAATTGCCGCAACGGCTGGCTGATCTGGAAAGTCCCCTTCCCGGCAACCTTGATGAACACCAGGTTGTTCGAGACGCCGACCGAAACGTTGTTTTGAGTGTCTTCCACGCTGTCTTTCCCTTTACGGCCTGCCAGGACCAGACCCGCCAATTATCCGGGCCGCGCGCGCCTGCGTCAAGGCCGCCAAACATCGCCCCGTGGCGCGCCTCTGGCGCTCATCAGGTCAGCCATTTCTCAGGCTGCGCCGCCTTCACGGCGCAACTGTTCGCGCAGCTCTGTCTTTAGAATCTTGCCCGTTGCGTTCCGCGGCAGGCCCTCCGCGACCACGCGAATCTCGCGTGGAAGCTTGTAGTCCGCAAGCCGTTCGCGGCAGAATTTCAGCACCGCGGACGGCTCCAGGGTCGCGCCTTCCGCGGGCACGACGAACGCCACGGGCAGTTCCCCGCGGTAAGGGTCGGGCTTGCCGACGACCGCGACCTCGCGCACGCCGGGCATCTGGCAGATGACCTCTTCGATCTCGCGCGGATAGACGTTGTTGCCGTGGACCAGCAGCATGTCCTTCTTGCGGTCGGTGATGTAGATGCAGCCGTCGGCGTCCTTCTTGCCGATGTCACCGGTGAGCAGCCAGCCGTCGCGCAACGTGGCGCGCGTGGCCTCGTCCTGGTTCCAGTAGCCGGGCATCACGTTGTCGCCGTGCACGGCAATCTCACCAATCCGTTCCGGACCAAGCTCGCGGTTGTTGTCATCCACGATCCGCACCTGCACGCCGGGAACCGGGAGGCCGACCGAGCCGGGCTTGCTGACGCCGCGAAGGGGGTTGAAGCAGACCACCGGCGATGCCTCGCTGAGGCCATAGCCTTCCAGAAGCGGGAAGCGGAACCGTTTGGCAAAAGCCTTCAGCGTCTCCACCGGCAGCGGGGCCGAGCCGCTGATGGCCAGCCGCAACGGCAACAACCAGCGCAGCCACCACGGGATCTTTGCCGTGGCGAGCGCCTGGTAGATCTGGGGGATGCCTAGAAACACCGTCGCCCGCTTGAAGATCATCTCGAACAGCACGTTCCGGAACGGCTTGATGGACTTGATGATGATGGTGGTGGCGCCGATGGAGAGCGGCAGAAAGATCGCCACCGTCAGCATGAAGCTGTGAAACATCGGCAGCACGAGCACCACGCGGTCGCGCGTGACGCTGCCGAGCGCCTGCACGCAACTGTCAATGTTCGCCGACAGGTTCCGGTGCGTCAGCACCGCGCCTTTCGGGCGGCCGGTCGTGCCGGAGGTGTAGATCACCACGGCGCGATCGAGGGGTTTGACGGTTGGCAATGGCTGCATCGGGCGGGCGGCAACCTCATTCCAGTCGAGCGCATGGATGTCGAGCGGCCGCAGCGCCTCCAGCCGGTCGCGCAGATAGTGCAACACCGGCTCGAAGTCGGCCGCGACCGTGACCAGCGTCTTGGCGCCGCCGTCGTGCAGGATGTATTCGATCTCCTGCGGCTTGAGAAAATTGTTGATGGGCAGCGCCGTGCCCCCGGCCATCAGGATGCCGTAGAGGGCGTAGATGAACTCCGGGCAGTTCTTCAGCAACAGCCCGACGCGGTCGCCGGGACGCACGCCGTGCTCCTCGGCCAGGATTCGCGCGAAGCCCGCCGCGCGCGCGCGGATGTCCCGGTAGCGGAACTTTTCACGGCCAAAAAACACCGCCTTGCGGCGCGGATAGCGCGCGGCGGCCTGTTCGAATCGTGAAACCAGCGTGGCGGTGCTCATGGAATGTCTTGGGTGCGGCGGTATGGCTGGCTGTCGGCTCCGGGTGTGATTACAGCGCCACAATCAAACCGTGATCAGGGCGTGGCGCGAGTCATCTCCACATCACGGACTGTTTTTGCCCGAGCACCTGGCCCGCACTGACGACCGTCACACGCCACGCGGCGATGTGCTGGGTGTCCTCGTATTCGCCGCCTCTCAACAGCAACTGGGTCCAATGGCCGCCCGGTTTCGCTTCGCGCACCTGTTGCTCGATGGTGCGAAAGGCGCTGGTCTTGGCCTGCTGATACTCCAGCCGCACCACCAAGTCGCGCAACGGCTGGCTGGTTTTGTTCTCCCAAAGCACTGCGACGTTAATGCCAACCTGTGGCCGCGTTTCGCCCATGTAATCCGCCGAGGTCAGCGCATGGGAGGAAGCTGCCACCGAAGGACGCATCCTCAGCTTGTAGCTCTCGGGCAGCTCGGCAATGTTGACCTTGAGGATGGGGCAGGCTTCGACCGACTGCCCGTGACCGGGCGCAGGCGCGGCCATGCACCCGGCAAGCGCGGCAATCCAAACGATGGCGTGGAGTCGTCTCAAGGCTACGGATGTTTGCAGGTTCCCCCCGCCAGTCAAGCGCGAATACCGATGCCGAAGTGGT
>DYDC01000102.1 GCA_020718125.1 Methylacidiphilum sp.
GGCATGGCACGACCTTTACGAATCGAGATGGCGGGCGGGTGGTGTCACGTCACGGCCCGGGGCAATGAACGCAAGCGGGTGTTCCGCGACGACAAGGACCGGGGGCGGTTCCTGGAACTGTTGGAGGAGTGGGTGGAACGTTTTTCGATGCGGCTGCACGCCTATGTGCTGATGGACAATCATTACCATCTGCTGGCGGAGACGACGCAGCCGAGATCAGCGCCAGCGAGCCGAGGCCGTAGAATGTGTATTCCACGTCCGGCTGGTCGTCCCACATCCCCGCGCGGAAGCCGCCTGCCGGCGTCGCCAGTGACCTCACAAATGTCCGCGTCCCGTCACGGTTCACGCGCTCGAACGCGCCGAGGTCGCGCAGTGTCACCAGCGCCGTGAATGTCGAGAGCAGATCGGCCACCGGCATCGAGCGGTTCGCGCAGAACCCGCCCTCCCCGGGCGACTGCAACGCGATCAGGCAGTCCGCCGCGCCGCGCGTCAACCCGCCGTCGTCGCCGAGCATCCGCGCCAGCGCCACCGCCGCGGCGGTCGGGTTCGCGCCGCTGCGCTTCATCACGGCCAGTTCGACAAATCCGCCGTCGTCGCGCCGCCGCGACCGCAACAGTTCGATGACCCGCTCCGGCGCCGGCAGGGGGCGGCCGATCAATCCATACGCCAGCGCCACCAGAAACGTGTGATACGTGCTGCCCATCGCGCCGCTGGCGGTCTTCGTGTAGCCGCCGTCGCGGCTGCGATGCTGCTCCAGCATCGCCGCGACTCCCTCGGCCCAGTCGGGTGAGTTTTCCGCGAGCACATCCGGCCCGCCCGCGGCGTGGATGAGCCGGCTCGCATACAACAACGATATGAAATCAATGACGCTCGCCGTCCGGCCCAGCCGCGCGCGAAGGAACCCGGCCGCCTTCTCCTGCGCCTGACGCGTGAACGCGCCGGCGATCGCCAGACCGCGCACGCCGAAACTCGTGTAGTAGAGATCCGATTCGCCCTCGCGCCCGGCGAAACCGCCATCCGCGCGCTGGTTCGCCACGAGGAAACTCCGCGCCCGCGCGAGCAAGTCCTCCGGCAGCCGCGCCGCGCCGAGCGCGAGGCGGGCATTGAGTATTTCCAGGTAGCTGGCTTCGGCCATCGGCCACGCAATGCGGTGCAATTCAAGGTTTGGCGGCGCGCAACGCCGGCTTGAGCGGGATGGTGGCCGGCTCCGGTTCGGGCAATTCGCGTTCGAGCACGGTGTCCACGAGGAAATACAGCAGTTCGCGCAACGCGGCCGGCGTCGCCTCGTCGGCCAGCGCCTCGCACCGTTCGCGATACTTGCTCACCATCGTCTCCGCCTTCTCGAAAACCCGGTTCGCCGCGTAAATCTGCCGCACGCGACGGATCGCCTGTTCGGCGTTGCTCTTGCCGTGGTCGTGGTCGTGGAGAATCTGTCGCAGTTCGGCCTTCTGCTCCGGTGCGGCCGACTCCAGCGCCAGCGCCAGCAGCAACGTCGGCCGCGCGCTCAACACGTCCTGGCCGCGCATCAGCTTGTTGTCGTCGCCATCCCAGTCCTCCAAGTCGTTGAGAATCTGGAATGCCACGCCGAGGTTGCGCGAAAAGTCCGCAATCAGCGCCTCGTGCCCGTCGGTCGGCCCCGCCAGCCGCATCCCGGCATAGAGCGCCGCCTCGAACGCGGGCGCCGTCTTCAACGCGTAAATCTTCAACTCATCCAGCGGCGCAATGTCCTTCTGCGCCGCGTCGCGCCAGAACAGTTCGGCGCCCTGGCCCTCGGCGAGTTTCTGATGCGCCTGCGCGAGCCGGTCGAGAATGTCCGCCGCCACCGCCGCGCCGAGCGACTTCGCCTCGCGGCTGACGATCCGGTAGCCGAGGCCGACGAGGTAATCGCCGACGTTGATGGCGGTGGGCACGCCATGCCGGCGGTGCAGCGTCTCGCGGCCATAGCGATACGCGTCGTCGTCCTCGATGTCGTCATGGATCAGCGACGCCTTGTGGAAGACCTCCATTGCCATCGCCACGCGCCGGACCGCGTCGGGCATCTCGACCGGCGCGCTCACGGCCCCTGGCACGGTGTTCTTGCCGCCGAGCATCGCGTCGTAAGCCGCCAGCGTGATGAACGGCCGGAACCGTTTGCCGCCACTGCCCAGCCAGTCGCAACCCAGCGCTTCGGTCGCCGCGATCGGGTCGCTGAAATCGGGCGTCAGCAGCGAACCATCGCCGGCCTTGCCCGTTGCGGCAGCCGTCTTGCGCGTTCGCGGCAGCAGCATCTCCATCCGCGCTGTCTCAAACGCATCCTTCGCCGCGCGCAACAGCGGCAGGTAGGTCCGCGTCCGCTGCTTCGGAGGCGCGCTGCGCAGTTGCACCATCTCGGCCACCCAATCCTCATCCACCGACGTGTTCTTGCAGTCGCTCGACAGCAACGGCGCCGCCAGCGACGGCACGCCCACCTTGAGCGCCTTGTCGAGCGCGCGTTCGAGCACGTTGAGGCACGACACGCCGAGGATGGCGTCCACCTCGCCGCCGGTGATGATTCTCAGGACGATCGGCGTGCCCTCGGCCACGAGCACCTTGTAGCCGAGCCGTTCAGCAGTGACCTTGAAATCGCCGATGATGCACTCGCCGCAGTCGGCGCACTTCATGCCGACCTCATCGTATTCGGCCGGGCAGCGTTCGATGTGCTTGAGGCAATGCGGCAGCAACAGCAACCGGCGCGAGAAGTCCACCGCCATGAACTGCTCCCGCCAGAACTCGTTGCTGATGGCCACCATCACGAAACCGAGATAGCCCTGCGGCAGGTCCATCGCTGCCATCAATGCCCCGGCGTAGCGTTGAAGCATCTCCCGCGTCAACGGCCGCGCCCGGTCGAGCGTCGCTGCGATGCGCGCCGATTCCTCGCGGATTCTGAGCCGCAGCTCCTTCTCTTGCGGGATGATCTTCAAGTGGGCCGTGGAGCCGCCGTGGCTCTCCTTTTCGGCGGCTTTGGCAGGCGACATTCCCGTCGCGCTGGTTGTGGCAGTCTCAGGCTCGATCCCCATAAACCATTCCGTGCCGGCATCCTAGCGGGCGGCCCCTGCAATTGCACCCGTTTTATTCGCCAGATTTGCGCACAATACCGTGCGGAACGCCTTTGTGGCAAATATCAGCGGATAGAGTTTCTCGAAATACCAGAGCTTCGCAAAATAGAAGCCGATGGGCGATGGCTCGCGCAACTTCCCCGCCTCGTGCTGTTGTATCAGCCAGCGCAGGCCGTGCGCGATACAGAGTGGGCCGTGCGTCCCGCACGGCGCGGCATCATGATTGGCCGTGCGGGACGCACGGCCCACCATCGCCGCAACAGCCACCGCCGTTTCCTCCACGCTCGACGGCGCGCCTTTCGCGCCACCCCAACCACCGTCGTCGTTCTGCGCTGCGGCCAGCCACGCCAGACCGCGCTGCGCCGCCGGATCATCGCTCACGCTCAGATCGTGATACGCCACCAGCACGCGCGACGTGCCATAGACTGGATTTTCGTCGCCAGCGACGTGTTCGTTGCCGAACCAGAGCGGCAACCACGAACCGTCGGCTCGCTGTTCGCGGGCGAGATAGTGGAAGCCTCGCGCGATGGCGCGGCCCACTGCCTCGCTGTAGCGACGGTCCATGACCGCCGGCCGTTCGTCCGCCTGCAATCGGCGGTCATAGACCGCCGCTACAGGGTTGCGCCACACGTGCAGGGCGCGGATTGCGTGCGCCGTCAGGTCCGCGCCGCTGCGGTCGAACGGCAGGTTCGTCCAGCCGCGGCAGAACGTCGGCCAGCCGCCGTCGCGATTTTGCAGGTCGAGCAGCCAGCGAACGCCGCGCCGCGCCGCGTCGCGCGAGGCGTCGTTGACCGGCAGCTTGCTCAGCGCGAGCAGCGCGCCGGCCGTGTCGTCCGCGTCCGGCACGCTGCCGGGCAGATGTGTCCAGCCCCAGCCGCCCGGCGCGGCGTTGGTGTAGGGGTGCCTCTCGCGGAACTGGCAGGAAAGAATCCAGTCGCGGGTGATTCCTGCTTCCTGTGGCGGCGGTCTATGACCGCCGGTTGCAGCTTCAGCCTGACGGCGTCGGTCAGAGACCGCCGCTACAGCCAAATCCCCATTCAACGCGTTGACTGAAAGCGTCGTCAGCCAGCACGACAGATCGCTGTCAATCGGCCAACTGCCGTCGGGCCGCACGGACTTCACGAGAAACTCGACGCACTTCCGCGCCACGGGATGGTCCGTCTGCCCCGCCGCCACCAACGCCATCGTCACGAAGCTCGTCAGCGGTGTCGCTTCGAGGAAACCGCCGCTGCCCGGCTGGATCGCCTCCAGCACGCGCAAGCTCGTGGCGACCGCCGCGCTGCGGACGGCGCGCGTCAGCGGATTTCGCGGCGGCCGTTTCGCGAAGCGCGCCTGGCCGATGGCGATGAGCGCGGGTAGGGCGTAGCGGACCACCGGCAGCCGCAGCGCCGCGAAACATCGCGGCGGCACACACGCCAGCTCGAACGGCAGCGCATCCACTTCCGCCCAATCCGCCAGCCCCGCCAGCGCGCAGGTCATCAGGATCGGGACGGCGAACGTCTTGTCCTTGCCGTAGCGCGCCCGCGCCGCCGCGATGCCGCCAGTGCGTTGGATGTAGTCGTTGGCACGGTCGAGACAGCGACGATATTCGTCCGCCGCGCCGCCGATGTGGAACGCGGCGCGCGCGAGCATCGTTGTTGAGACATTGCTGCGGCTCTTCGGCGTGTCGCCCCAGCCGCCATCGGGGTTTTCGTGATCGGCGAGATAGCGAAGACCGTTGGTAATCAGCGGAGAGCGTCCACCGGCAAGCGTTAGCGCGCAGACCGCCGTCGCGGTCGAGAGCGCCGAGGTGGAGAGTTCGCCGGGCCAGAAACTGTCGCTGTTTCGCTCGGCTAGCAGCGCTTCTCGCGCCGCTTGAAAGCAGCGTTCGATCTCCGCGCTGGCGATGTCAGGCTTCATGCAGTCTTCGTCACCAGCCGCTTCGGCGTCGGCTCCCATGGCTTCTTGGATTTCCACGCGAACTTCGCTTTCCACTGCGCCGTCTGGAGCCGTCCGGTGATCTGGATGAACCATCGCTTGCCGGGGCCGACTCCGGCGCCGACCTGGTTGTCCCAATACATCTTCGGGATCCACTTGAAGTTCAGTTCGTAGCCGAGCCGGAACAGCCGCCAGTGGTCGGGCGTCATGTCGTCAGCCGTGAACTGCCGGCCAGGCTCGGGCGAAAGCGGCGCGTGGAAGATCGGGAACACGCAAAGCTTCTCATGGTAGAGCCGCTCCACCAGCCGCACGGTCGCGCGCACGTCGTCGGGCGTCTCGCCCGGCAGGCCGAGGATGACGCTGATGAACGGGAAGAACCCCGCGCGCACGATGCGGCGGCACGTCTCCTCGCAAAGGCCCGCCCAGTCGGCCGGCTTCCACGGCCGGATTTTGCCGCCGCGCATGTTTTTCTCCAATAGCTCGCCGCTGGCCGACTCGACGCCAAGATTGACCCACAGGTAGCGGTGCCGCTGCCCTTCGGTCATCGTCGCATAGACCTCGCGCAGGTCGTCGTCGCTGAAGCGCGCGACGGAGATGATGTTCGCGTGGTCCATCTGGATGAGCCGCAGGCCGGGCAGGTCGCGCACGCGGCGCGCGAGCCGCTTCAGCGCGGGCGGGTTGACGCCGTTGACGTGGCTCGGCGCGCCGTAGCGGAACACGTCCTCGCTGATGAGCACGATGCTGTCCACACCGCCCGCGAGGTTGGTCCGCACGTCGGACAGGATCGTCTCCTCCAGCAGATGCATCATCGGCTCGCGGGCGATGGTGCAGAAGTCGCAGCCTTTGCCGCAACCGCGGCTGATCTCGACCACGCCCATCGAGGTGGCGTTGACCACCGGCGGGATGTCGGCGGCGTCCAGTGTTTCGGCGCGGACGAAAGCCGGCTGGGCTTCGCCTGCGACAAGCTTCTGGAACATTTCGCCAACGACGCCCTCGGCGTAGCCGTTGATGACCGTATCTATCCCCAGTCCGGCGCGCTCGGCGTCGCGGCCGGCGAACTGCCACGCGCCGGCGCCACCCGCGACGATACGGAAACCGAACCGCTCCTTCAGCGGCGCGAGCCGGCGCAGCATCCGCGCGAACCACGTGTAGGTGTAGAGCTTGCCGCCGGCCATGTCGGTCATGGTCGTGTTGCTCATGCCGAGGCCGAACGGGTCGCTGGAGGCGACCGCGACGACCCTCGTGTCGCGGCCGATGACGGCGGGCAAGTCCTCCGGCGCGACGGTGATGATGTCGTCCGCCGGGAATCCCGCCCGCAGCAGCGCGGCCTCGACGCGACGCAGGCCGAGCGGCGCCTTGCGCGCGCGGACGCCGTCGCGCGGCACCGGCGGCGAGATGAACCGCGTCATGATGAACTCCGGCACGCTGCTGGTCTGGATCGTGCCCATGATGCCGTCGAACAGCGTCGGGTAATCAGCCATCAACGTCCGGTCGGCGGTGAGCACGACCGGATAGCCGTCGCGGCGTTGGAGGGGAGCGGTCATTGGGTCACGATGTCGGGGCGCTGCGGCTCCTCCCACATTCCGGCGTCACAACCTCTCCCCATCCAGCGCGTCCATCAGCTTGTCGAGCGCGTCTTTCGGCCTCAGGTCGCAGCAAGGCTGGCGTTTCGGCGGGCCGACCGCTTCGCGACCGTCCTTGACCAGTTCGGCGTCGCGTTCCTTGTCGGCGAGGTCGAGCGCGCTCGGCGCGCCGAAGAGTTGCGAGAGGTCGAGCTTGAGGTCACCGGGCTTCGTGCCGGGCGCGCCGGCGAGGGCGGGCGTGCGGTGCATCGGGAAGACGATGGCGTTCTCCGGGCAGACGCGACTGCAGGCGGGGCAGCCTTTGCGGCAGTTGTCCGCGCTCTCGACAAGGATGCGGCCCGCGTCGTCCACGCCATAGACGCCGAACAGGCAAAAATCAACGCACTCCATGCAGTTCGCGCACCGGCTGTAGTCAATGACCGGATACCAGCGGCGAGCCGGAGGATTTCCGATTTTAGATTTTAGATTTTGGATTGGAGGCGAACTGATGGCGACGGGGACCGCCTCCGCGGCGCTGAGTTTGACAGCCGCCTTGACTTGGGCTGCGACGCGGATGATCTCCTGAACGTGCGCCTCGGCCGTGTCGCCGTCCTGAAAATCAAGCGACCAGATGGTGCGGGCCGGGGCGTTCGCCGCGCCGAGGCGGGGCTTGTCGTCCTTGCCGCCATCGTTCTTATCGTCCTCGTCGGACGCGCGTTTCAGTTGCGTCTGGCCGACCCGCCCCTTCACGCCCAATCGGTCGAGCGTCCAATGGATGCCGCGCGGATAGAGCCACGCCAGCACGAGCAGCGGGCCGTTAACCGAGCGCAGGAACAACGCGCCCGCGTGGTCCTCGTTGAGGTCGTAGAGGTGCGGCACGACCGACACCGCGACATCCGGCTGCCCCACCAGCGCCGCGAGGATGTTCGCCTCCAGCTCGCGCTTGCGCGGGTCCTTGCCCGGCGACTCCGAGATGACGACGGTGAGTTTCTTCATCTCAACTGTCCCTTCAACAGCGCCTGTGCCTTGGCCCAGCTCGCTTCGAGATGGGCGACGTAGGCCGGCGCGTCCATCGTGCCGCTCGCGTCGCCGGACATCTCGAACAGCCAGCCGTCACCGTAGCCGTCCTTGTTGATGATGGACGGGTCGGCCATCGCCGCATCGTTGAACCGCGCAATGATGCCGGCCATTGGCGCGTAGAGCGCCGCGTTGGCCTTCGCGCTCTCGATGGCGCCGATTTCGTCCTTCTCGCGCACCGTCGCGCCGGCATCCATGCTCCACTCGAGGAAATACACTTCCTGCAGCAGCCGCGCCGCATAAGCCGACAGGCCGAACCGAACCGCGCCGCCGCTTTCCGTCCGCGCCCACGTGTGGTTGGCGGCATAGCGCCGGTCCGCGGGGAACACGGCGCGGAAATTGCCCATCATGAACACCAGTTCGCCGGCCATGCGTGTGTGCGGTCAAGGTTTGCGGCCCGGAGACGGGTTTGTTCCCCCCGCGTCAGGCCCGAAACAATAGACGTTGCCATCCTCGGCGGCAATCACCAGACAGCCGCGCGCGACCGCCGGCGACGCGGTGATCGCCGCGCCCGCCGTGAACCGCCACCGCTCCGCGCCCGTCTTCAAATCCAGTTCGTAAAGGTTGCCGTCGCCGGAGCCGATGAACACGCGCTCGCCGACAATGGCCGGCGAACCGTCCACCTTGCCCTTCGCATCGAACATCCACAGCCGCTCGCCCGTCCCGGCCCGGACGCAGTGGACGCGCTTGTCCCGGCCACCGATGATGACGCGGTCGCCCGCCACCGCCGCCGACCCGAAGAACGGCTGCTGACGGTCCTCCGGGCCGTAGCGCCAGCCGGGCCTCACTGTCTGCCAGTCCACGCAACACAGCCGGTTGCCCATCGTGCCGACAAATGCGCGCGGCCACGCAACGGCCGGCGACGCCGCCGCGCAGTCGCCCAGCTCGACGTTGGAGAGTTCTTTCCCCGTGGCGATGTCAATCACGCGCAGCAGCGCGTCGCAGCCGGAACTCAACGCCTTGCCTTCGCCTTCCTGTAGCGGCGGTCTGTGACCGCCGGCTGTTC